>JADMKA010000032.1:84023-86940 GCA_018780145.1 Vitreoscilla sp.
CACGCTGGCGCTGACCGGCGGCTGGAACGCCGAGCTGCCCGCGCTGCTCGGCGGTGGCGCGAGCCTGGCCTGCTTCATCGACGACTACCAGCCGCCGGAGTTCGACGGCACGCTGGGCGCCGTGGCCCTGACCCCGGACTGAACCGAAAGGGGCACCCCATGACCCATCCTGCCATTCCCCTTCGCCTGGCGCCGATATTGGCCTTGGCGCTGCTGTGCGGCACCCCCGCACGGGCCCAACCGAAGGACGACCAGGCGGTGGCCGCGCAGGCCCGCGCTCTGGTGGCCGCCGACGACCCGCGGGCGGCGCTCGAGCTCGTGGCAGAAAGCGAGCGTGCGGGTCAGCCGCCCGGCTTCGAGCTGCTGTTCGCCAAGGGCGTGGCCTGGCAGACGCTGGCCGCCCAAGGGGCCCCGGCCGAGCGGGCCAGCGCGATCGGGCAGGCCCAGTCCGCGTACCGCAGCGCGCTGGCGCGGCAGCCCACCTCGCCCGCGGTGTTCAACAACCTGGGTGCACTGGCCGACGCGGCGGGCGACGACGCCGAGGCGCGCCTGTGGTACGGCCGCGCGGTCGAGGCCGGCGCCTCGCGGCGCGGCTTCTACGCGCTGAACTACGCGCGCTACCTCGAACCGCGCGACCGGTCGACCGCCGAAACCTATGCCCGGATGGCGCTGGACAACGCACCGCAGAGCACCCAGGCCCGCGAGCTGCTGGCCCGGCTGTTGACCCGCCCCGGTTCGGGCCCGGCGCTGCTGCGCCTGCTCGAGCAGAGCATCCGCGAGGGCCACACCGGCTTCGTGCTGCGGACAGCCCTGAGCGAGCTGGCCAGGGTCTCCGCACCTCGGCCCGAAGGCGAGCGGGCCTCGCTGCTGGCCCTGGTGGCCAGCGCGCACGCCAGCGACCGCGCCGCACTGGCCGGCGAGCCGCCCGCCGAATTGCTGGCCGGCCTGCGCACGCTGGCCAGCGACGCCATGCTCGGCAACGGAGCGCGCCAGCTGGCGGCCGTCTTGCAAACGCCGCCCGGTTCCTCGCGCGAGCTCGACTGGTGGGGTTTCGATCGGGTGGCGCCCTTCGAACTGACGCGCCGCGGGGTCATGCGCGGCCTGCTGCTCAGCCTTGGTGAGCAACGAACCAGGCAGGACCCCGAAGTGGTGGGCCAGTGGCTGCAGGTGGCCGTCGAGATGGGCGACCATGGGCCTGATCCGGAGGCCTTCCTGCGGCTGGTGGAGCATGCCGTCAACCACGGGCAGCCGGGCCGGGTGCGTGACCTGATGGACCGCTACCAGTGGGAGTTGTTCAGCGGGAAGAGCGCGGCCTACATGAAGGGCGATTGGGCGCAGATCTACCGCCTGCACCTGGCGCTGGGCATGACCTACGCGCACCTGGGCGTCTGGAAGTCCAGCCAGTCGCCCTACCAGAATGCGGTGTTCCAGCTGGAGAATGCCGGCCGCGCGGCCGAGCAGTTCAATCGCCGGGTGGCCGCGGGCCAGCCGGCGCAGCGGCTGGTGGTGCCGGCGACGGCGGCACTCAAGCTGGCGGAGGGTTATGCCGCGTTGGGCGACGCGCGCAAGTCCACCGACTACAAGATCAAGGCTGCGGGCGCGTTGCTGGACGCCCAGCGCCCGGCCGACAGCGCGCAGGTGCTGGGCACGATCCAGCCGCCCGAGCTGAAACGGCTGGAGGCCAGCCGGGAGGTGGAGTTCCAGCGCCTGACCGACCGGATCGGCAGGCTCTGACCGCTTTCGTCAACGAGTCATGAGCCGCCGCGCCCCATAGCTCAGGGCATCCACTGCCGCCACCAGGCCCAGCATCGCCAGCAGGATGGTGGCCGTCTTGCCCATGTGGAACAGGCCCATGTGAAAGGCCAGCAGCTGGCCCAGGCCCCCGGCGCCGACCACGCCGAGCACGGCCGCGGCGCGGATGTTGTTCTCCCAGCGGTACAGCGTGTAGCTGACCAGCTGCGGCACGACCTGCGGCAGGGTGGCGTAGAAGAAGACCTGCGCGGCGCTGGCACCCTGGGTGCGCAGTGCCGCGCCGGGACCCGGTGGTGCGTTCTCCAGCGCCTCGGCGAACAGGCGGCCCAGCACGCCGGTGGTGTGCACGGCCAGGGCCAGGGTGCCGGCAAACGGGCCGAGGCCGGCGAAGATCAGCAGCAGTGCAGCCCAGACCAGCTCGGGGATGGCGCGCAGCACGTTGAGCACCAGCCGCACGGCAGCACGCGCGAGCGGCGCCGGCCGGCTGACCGGCAGCGCCAGCACCAGCCCGCCGATGGCCGCCAGCAAGGTGCCCAGCGCCGACATGGCCAGCGTCTCGGCCGTGCCCTGCGCCACCTTGCGCAGGAAGGCGGGGCTGCTGTCCGGCGGCACGAACTCGGCCAGGAAACGCCCCATGCTGCGCAGCGCATCCAGCGAGGCAAACTGCGCCCATTGCAGGTCCAGCGACGCGAAGCTGGCCACCACCAGCGTGGCGAAGCCCAGCAGCAGCAGAGAGAGCCTTGCCGAACTGCTCATCCCAACCACCTCCGCAACCAGGCGCTGACCCGATCGGCCACGGCCACCAGGGCGATGAAGACCATCAACAGCGTCGCCACCTCGCCGCCATTGAACATCTTCATCGCGCTGTCGATCTGCTGGCCCAGCCCGCCGGCACCGACGAAGCCCAGCACCACCGACGAGCGGATCGCACACTCCCAGCGGTAGACGGTGTACGAGGTCAGCTCGGCGGCGTTCTGCGGCAGCAACCCGTAGAAGAAGCCCTGCAGCCGGCCGCCGCCGTTGCGCAGCAGCGCCTGCGTCGGACCGGTCTCGCCGCTTTCCAGGATCTCGCCATAGACCTTGCCCAGCATGCCGCCGTAAGTGAGCGCAATCGCCAGCACGCCGGCGGTGGGGCCCAGGCCGACCACCCGCACGAAGCCCAGGG
>JADMKA010000117.1 GCA_018780145.1 Vitreoscilla sp.
CTTGCCCATCTGCACATGGCGCACGATGTTCTCGCGCACGACGATGGCGTCGTCGATCAGGAGGCCCACGCACAGGCTGAGCGCCATCAGCGTGATCATGTTGATCGAGAAGCCGAAGGCGTACATGAACAGGAAGGTGCCGATCAATGCGATCGGCAATGCCAGGCCGGTGATGACCGTCGAGCGCCAGGAGTTCAGGAACAGGAAGACGATGCCGATGGTCAGCAACGCGCCCTCGAACAGGGTGCGCCGCACGTTGTTCACCGAGACGCGGATCGGCCGCGAGTTGTCGCGCACCACCTCCAACGCCATGCCAGCCGGCAACTGGCCCTGCAACTCGGCAGCCACGCGGTTCAGGCCGTCGACCACCTCGATGGTGTTCTCGCCCTGGGCCTTCACCACGTCCAGCGCCAGCATGCGCTTCCCGTTGTAGAGTGCCAGCGACTCGACCTCCTCCGGGCCGTCCACCACGTCGGCCACCTGGCCCAGGCGCACCGGCTGGCCGCCACGGCGGGTAACGATCAACTGCGCCATTTCGGCCGGGGCGATGAAGCGGCCGTCGACCTGCACGATGCGCTCGCTGTCGCGGGCCCGAAGCGCGCCGGCCGGCAGATCCCGGTTCTCGCTGCGAACGGCATTCATGACCTGGTCCGCGCCGACGCCGAAGGCCTCCAGCGCAGCCGGCTTCAGGTAGACGTTGATCTCGCGCTTGAGGCTGCCCACCAGGCTCACCGAGCCGACACCGCGCACGTTCTCCAGCCGCTTCTTCAGCACCTGGTCGCCGAACTGCGTCAGCTCGGCTGGGGTCTTGCTGCCGTCGGGCGAGGTGAGGGCCACCGTCCACACCGGCCGCGAGGCGGGGTCGAAGCGCTGCACGCGCGGCTCGTCCACCTCATCGGGGAATGCGGACTGGACCTGCGAGATCTTCTCGCGCACGTCGTCGGCTGCCTTGCGCCCGTCCATGTCCAGGTTGAACTGGATGATGACGACCGAGGTGCCCTCGTAGCTGCGCGAGTAGAGCTGGCTGATGCCGGCGATGGTGTTGACCGCTTCCTCGACCTTGACCGTGACCTCGTTCTCGACGATCTCGGCCGATGCCCCGGGGTAACCCACGGTGACCACCACGGTCGGGAAATCGATGTTCGGGAACTGGTCGACCTTCATGCGCTGCAGCGCGAAGCCGCCGAGCACGACGAAGGCCAGCATGACCATCACGGCCATCACCGGGTTGGCGATCGAGACGCGGGTGAACCACATGGGCGGGGCGCTTGCTCAGCGGCTGGCGGCCGACGCCGGGGCGGCCGGCCGTTGCAGCAAGGTGCCGGGGCGGACCGGGCCGGCCTGGCTGGCCAGCACCTCGGCGCCGTCGGCCAGGCCCTGCGCAATCTCCACCATGGCCTGCCCGCCGGACTGGCCCCGGGCCCCCAGCGTCACGTTGCGCTGCACCGCCCGCCCGGCCTCCACCGCCAGCACATAGGGCCGGGGCTGGTCCATGCGCACGGCGCTGTCGGGCAGCGAAAGCGCCGCCTGGCGGCCGGCCTCGACGCTGCCACGGGCGAACAGGCCCTGGCGCAGCGCCGGGTGGCTGTCGATGCTCAGGTACACGGCCACGGTGCGGGCGCCGGCGCTGGTACTCGGGTTGATGCGGGCGACGCGGGCCGTCACCGGCGCGGCCAGGCCGTCGACCTGCAACTGCGCGGGCGCGCCGATGGCCAGCGCGGGGAGATCCTGCGGCGACACGGCGGCCTCCAGCTCGAGGCGCGAGAGATCGACGATCTCCAGGATGCGTGCATCCAGGGGCACCCGCTCGCCGGGCTGCGCCAGGCGCTGTGCCACCAGGCCGCCGATCGGCGCCACCACGCTCGCATCGGCGCGCGATTTGCGGGCGATTTCGACGGCGGCCAGCGCCGCCTGCAGTGACGCCCGGGCCCCGTTCGCGTTGGACGACGAGGTGTCTAGCGCGGTGGGCGAGATGAAGCCCTGCGCCACCAGCGCCTTGTTGTTGGTGAGGGTGCGCTCGGTGACATCGAGTTGCGCCTTGGCCGCCTCGGCCTGCTGCTCGGCCTGGCGCACGCGCCAGTCGAACTCGGTGGTATCGATCTGGCCCAGGGCCTGGCCGGCGGTGACGCGATCGCCCTCGCGCACGCTCAGCACCTTCAGCTCGCCGGCGACTCGGGCCTTGACGAAGGCGCTCTGCACCGCCTTGATGGAGCCGGTGACCTCGACGGCGCGGGTCAGTTCCACGCGGCGGGCCACGACGATGTCCGAGGCGGCCAGTTCCAGCGCCTGGGGCCCGCTGGCCGCCGCCGACACTGCCATGGCGGCCTCGGCGGCGGCGCGACGCGACTGCGAGACCTTGAAGCCGGCAAGGGCCAGCACGGCCAGCGCCACCAGGATCAGGCTCAGCTTCTTCGTACGGCTCATGCGGCGGGAGCCTCGGAGCTGGCACCGCCCGCCCCGGCGCGCAGGCCGTTGAGGATGAGGTCCATGTGCTGGCGCACGAACTGCGCAGGCTGGGTCAGGTGGGGTTCGATGAAGCCGCACGCGGCCATCGAGTGCTTGTGAAGGCACAGCATGACCATCGGCAGCACGATGGAGTGCACCACGCTGTCCACGTCCACCGGGCGGAACTCGCCGCGGTCGATGCCGCGCTGCACCAGCGTGCCGATCAGCACATGGCCGGGCTCCACGACCTCGTGCAGGTAGAACTCGCCGATCTCCGGGAAGTTGCGAACCTCGGTCATCACCAGCTTGAAGATCGCCGAGCTGGGGCTCTCATAGACGGTGACCCACCACTCGGTCATCAGCTCCGCCAGTAACTGGCCCGTGGGTCCGCTCTCCTGCGCCAGCCGCTCGGCGCCGCGGGCGATGTCGGCCATCAGCGTGTGGCGGATGACGGCCTTCAGCAACTCCTCCTTGCTGGGGAAGTACAGGTACAGCGTGCCCTTCGAGACACCAGCGCGGGCGGCGACCTCCTCCGACCGCGTGGCCGCAAAGCCCTTTTCGACGAACAGCGCCAGCGCGGCGTCGATCAACTCGGTCGGGCGGGCGTCCTTGCGGCGCTGGCGGAGGGTGGGGGCGGAAGAAGGGGCGCTCATGCAGTTAATGACTGACTGGTCAGTAATATTATCCGCCGCCGATCCCTGCGGTGCAAGGGGTACCCTCCCGGCTATGCAAAGAAGCCACTTTCGCCTTGCTACGCTGCTGCTGGCGCTGTTTCTGGCGGGCTGTGCCGGCCTGCTGGGCCCTCGCAGCGTCGTCTACAGCGAGAACGAGCTGAACCAGATGCTGGCGAAGCGGTTCCCGCTCGACAAGCAGGTGCTGAACCTGCTGGACGTGAGCCTGTCGCGCCCCCAACTGACCCTTCGGCCCGAGGTGGGCCGGCTCAGCACCGAGTTCGAGATCCGCGCCAGCGAGCGCTTGCTGGGCCGGGCCTGGCAAGGCCGGCTGTTGCTGGACTACGGGCTGCGCCTGGAGCGCAGCGACTACAGCCTGCGCCTGGTCAGCCCCAGGGTCGTGGCCGCCAGCCTGGACCGCGCCGACCGCGACCGCCCGCCGGTGGCGGCCGAGCGCCTGGGATCGCTGCTGGTCGAGACCCTGCTCGACGATCTGGTGCTGCACCGCCTGAAGCCCGAGCAGGTCGAGCGCCTGGCCCAGGCCGGCTATGAACCGGGCAACCTCGAGTTCACCACCCGCGGCATCCAGATCACCGCGGTGCCCCGCCGCTGAGCGGGGCACCCGGCGGCGGCTATGATCCGCCGCCTTTGTCGACCCCGGAGCCCGCGTCTTGGATCCTTTGCTGCTGCTCAAAGCCGCCATCATGGGCGTGGTGGAGGGCCTGACCGAGTTCCTGCCCGTCTCGTCCACCGGCCACCTGATCCTCACCGGCGCCTTGCTGGATTTCGCCGATGCCAAGGCCAAGGTGTTCGAGATCGCCATCCAGAGCGGGGCCATCCTGGCGGTGGTGATCGTCTACTGGCGGCGCCTGTCGGACGCGGTGACCCAACTGCCCCGCAGCGCCGAGGCGCGCCGCTTCGTGCTGAACGTGGCGATCGGCTTCCTTCCGGCCGCGGTGATCGGCCTGCTGGCCTACAAGGCGATCAAGGCGCACCTGTTCAATGCACCGGTGGTGGCCGCGTCCTTCATCGTCGGCGGCTTCATCATCCTGTGGGCCGAGCGGCGCCAGGACACACAGGTGCGGGTCGAGCAGGTGGATCAGATGACCGCCTGGGACGCGCTGAAGGTGGGCCTGGTGCAGTGCCTGGGCATGATCCCCGGCACCAGCCGCTCGGGGGCCACCATCATCGGCGGCATGCTGCTGGGCCTGTCGCGCCGCGCGGCGACGGATTTCAGCTTCTTCCTGGCGATCCCCACCCTGGTGGGGGCGGGCGCCTACAGCCTGTGGAAGGAGTGGGCGCTGCTGTCGGCGGCCGACCTGCCGATGTTTGCCACCGGCTTCGTGGTGTCGTTTCTCTCCGCCTGGGTCTGCGTGCGCTGGCTGCTGCGCTACATCGCCACCCACCGCTTCACCGCGTTCGCCTGGTACCGCATCGCCTTCGGGCTGCTGGTGCTGGCCACCCACTGGGGCGGCTGGGTGCACTGGGCAGATTGACCACTAGACTTTCCTGAACACCAGATCCCAGACCCCGTGGCCCAGCTTCAGGCCGCGGTTCTCGAACTTGGTCAGGGGCCGGTAGTCAGGCCGGGGTGCGTAGCCGTCGGCGGTGTTTTCCAGCGCCGGTTCGGCGGACAACACCTCCAGCATCTGCTCGGCGTAGGGCTGCCAGTCGGTCGCGCAGTGCAGCACGCCGCCCGGTGCCAGCCGGCTGGCCAGCAGTGCCACCAGTGGCGGCTGGATCAGGCGCCGCTTGTGGTGCTTCTTCTTGTGCCACGGGTCGGGGAAGAACACGTGCACACCAGCCAACGAGGCCGGTGCGATCATCTGGTCGAGCACCTGCACCGCATCGTGCTGCACGATGCGCAAATTGCTCAAGCCCTCCTCGCCGATGCGCTTGAGCAGCGCCCCCACGCCGGGCACATGCACCTCGACACCCAGGAAATCGGTGTCCGGCCGCGCGGCGGCGATCTGTGCCGTGGCCGCGCCCATGCCGAAGCCGATTTCCAGCACCAGCGGCGCCTGCCGGCCGAAGGCGGCCCTGGCATCCAGCAGCGCGGCCTGGAACGGCAGCACGTAGCGTGGCCCCAGGGTGTCGATGGCTTTCTGCTGGCCGGTGCCCATGCGCCCGGCGCGGACCACGAAGCTGCGGATGCCGCGGCGCTGCACGGCGGTGTCGGTGTCGCCAGGTTCGGCCGGAGCGGGAGGGGAAACGGTCATCGGTAGGGTGGCGGCAAGCCGCGAACTGGCCGGGCCACGCGGGCTTGTTCCGGGCGCTGCCGGCGGCAGCGCTGGGCGATGCTGGCGGCATGTGGTGGGATGAGCGGAATTGTGCCCGACCCCCGGTGTACACCCGCCGGGACGGGCTTCGCCTGGGCGCGGCCTGGGCGGCAGGGGCCTGGCTGCCCGGTACTGCCGCGACAACGGCCGGCGAGGCGCACTTTCGCGGCTGTGGCCTGCCGCTGTCCAGCGTCGGCGTGGTCGCGCAGGCCGTGGATGCGCTGGTGCCCCTGGTGTCGCTGAACCCCGAGAAGCCCTTCCAGCTGGCGTCCACCGCCAAGCTGGTCACCTCGATGGCCGCGCTGGAATTGCTCGGCCCGCAGTTCCGCTGGCGCACCATGGCCTTCGCCCGCGGCCCGCTGCTGCAGGGCAAGCTGCTGGGCGATCTGTGGATCGTCGGCGGCGGCAATGCGACCTTGAGCTCCCACGATCTGGCAGGCTGGATGGTCTCGTGGCGTGCGCAGGGCCTGACCGACATCCTCGGCGACATCGTGCTCGACCGGTTTGCCTACCAGCTCACCGAGCGTGACCATGACCACACGCCGTTGCCGGCACCAGACCGGCCCCACCATGCCCGGCCCGATGCGCTCACCGTCGACGAAGGGCGGCTGAAGGTCACGCTGAGCCCCAGCCACAGTGGGCGGCCGGCCGTGCAACTGGAGCCGCCGCTGGCCGGCGTTCGCGTCGACCAGGGCCGGGCAGCCACCAGCGGCTGCAACGCCTGGGCGCGCTGGTCCGACACGGCGAGCGCCGAACCGCGGATCAGCGTGCAGGGCACCCTGGCCGCCGGTTGTGCGCCACGCGAATGGGTGCTGGCGCCGCTGCCGCACACCGAGTTCAGCACCCGGGCCGTCGCCGGGCTGTGGCGCGAGGTGGGTGGCAAGCTGCGGGGCCGCGTGATCGACAAATCCCGCCCGGACCGCGAGGCATTGCTGCCGCTGGGGCCGGACGGCGAGCCACAGATGCCGTTCGCCACCCACCTCTCGGCGCCGCTGCCGCAACTGCTGCGCGACATCAACAAGAGCAGCGACAACCTGGCCGCGCGCAACCTGATGCTGGCGCTCAGCAAGGGCTTCCCATACAAGGCCGCCACCTTGCCGGCGGCGCAGGCGCGCATGCGCGAATGGTTGGCGCGCCAGGGTGTCGGCCCCGAGGACATGCAGATCGAGAACGGCTCGGGCCTGTCGCGCGGCGAGCGGGCCAAGCCGCGGGCCTTCGTTCAACTGCTGGCCAAGGCCTGGGCGGCCCGGCAGGCCGGCAGCCTGGTCGACTCCCTGCCCGTGGCGGGTGTGGACGGCACGCTGGAGCACCGCATGCGCAGCGGTGCCGCCACCGGCCAGGCCCACCTGAAGACCGGCACGCTGTTGGATACGCGGGCCCTGGCGGGCTATGTGCACAGCCGCCGCGGCCGGGTCTATGCCGTCGCCGCCTTGGTCAACCACCCGGATGCCGGCCGCGCGACCCCCGCGATGGACCATTTCATCGAATGGTTGGCACGCGAGGGCTGATCCGGTCCCGAAGGCGCCCCTATGATGGGCGCCCCTTTCACCGGACACTCGCATGGCTTGCCCGACCCGCACCGCCGCCCTCATCGCCAGCACCCTGGCCTGGAGCGGCGCCACGCAGGCCGCCAACCTGAACGACAGCGGCCTGGTGCGCTGCCTGGACACCCAGACCGGCAAGTTCGGCACCCAATGTGCGGGCACCGGGCAGGACGGGGAATTCGGCCGCGATCGCACCCACCCCCGCTCCACCGACGGCGCCGCGGGCTTCCGCTTCGTCAAGGTCTGCCACTCGGGCGACCAGGCCGGGCAAGGCGCCTGCCCGGCCGAGCCGGCGCTGGGCCCGGGCCTGGACCAATGGGGCTGCACCCGTGACCAGGTCACCGGCATCTGGTGGGAGATCAAGACCACCGACGGCGGCCTGCGCGACTGGAACAAGAGCTACACCCGGCTGGCCCCGTCCCAGACCGGCTACGGGGCCAAGAACGACGCGGCGGGCTACCTGAACGCCGTCAACGCGGCCGGCCTGTGCGGCCACGGCGACTGGCAACTGCCGACGCCCACCGCGTTGCACTCGCTGACCCACTACGGGGTGCAGGTGGCCAATAGCGTGCCGACCATCGACGCCGCCTTCTTCCCCAACACCTGGTACGGCGCGAACTGGTCCAGCTTCGCGGCGGCCGACAGCGAGGCCAAGAGCTGGTTCGTCCACTTCGACACCGACTACATCGGCCGCACCGATGGCACGATCTTCAAGCGGCTGCGCCTGGCGCGGTTGGACGCCTTCACCCGCGCGCCGAAATTCAAGCCCTCCGACGACGGCAGCGAGGTCACCGACCAGCGCACCGGCCTCGTGTGGCGCCGCTGCGTCGAGGGCCAGGCCTGGGACGGGCTGGGCTGCAGCGGCACGCCGAGCCTGCACAGCTGGCAGCAGGCCCTGGACCTGGCCGTGGCCACCGGCAGTGGCTGGCGCCTGCCGAGTGCCAAAGAGTTGGGCAGCCTGGTCGACCGCACCCGCATCGCGCCGGCCATCGACCTGGCGGTCTTCCCGTCGTCGCCAGCCAGCAAGCACTGGACTTCCACCCCCATCATCGGCATGCCGGCGCAGGCCTGGCACGTCGAGTTCGGCGTGGGCGAGGTCTTTCGCACCACCCGCGAAACGCCGCTGGCCGTGCGCCTGGTCCGCTGAGGTGCCGGAGGTGCGCACAGGGCTGGGGCTGCGCCGATGCTGAACGGGCTCAGGCATCGGCTCCAGGCGGCCTACGGGCGGCACCTGCGCGAGCGGGTCAAGTCCTGGACCCGACGGTGGATCGCGTTCGCCGGCCGCGTTCAGCCGGCCAGCAGCCTGCACGCCGATGCCGGCCTGAGCGTCTTCGTCTCGGAGCGAGGCTATCGCCCGATCGACGTCCACGAACCGGAGTTCCGTGTGCGCCGGCCTGACCAGACAGCGCTGCTGAGAAGCTTTCTGGCCAACCCGAACCTGCGCGCCTTCAATCCGAGCGTCGTCCGCGCCGAAGGCGTTCACGTCAGCGCGCCCGAGATGGTTCACCGCTGGCACGGCGTCTCGTTCCTGGAGGGCCTGCTCGGCGACCCGGAGAACCTCTCGTACCCCCGCCTGGTGATCGACTTCGAGCTGATGCCGCTGCGCCGCTCGCGGGCGTGGCCGGAGGGCATCCTGCTGGCACTGCCGCTGTACTCGAACTACTACCATTGGATGGTCGAACTGCTGCCCCGGCTGCAACTGCTCGACGATCACCCCGCCTGGAGCCACCTGCCGCTGATCGTTCCCGCGAGCCTGCCGCCCTTCGCCCTTGAAACACTGAGCCTTGCCGGCTTGACCGACCGCGTGGTCTTCCTGCCGAACGGGCTGCATCGTTTCGACAGCCTGGTGGTGCCGAGCCTCCTTTCGCCGCCTTCGCATCCGTCCCCCCGGGCGGTGGACTGGCTGCGCACCCGCCTGGGCAAGCCGATGCTGCCCGCCGACCGGCGCCGGCGGCGCCTCTACGTCTCGCGCCGCGACGCCGCCGCCCGCTTTGCCTGCAACGAGACCGAGGTGGAGGCCATGCTGGGACGCTTCGGTTTCGAGACGGTGGTCATGAGCGGGCTCAGCGTCGAGCAGCAGATCGCGCTGTTTGCCAGCGCCGAGGTGATCGTCGGCATCCACGGGGCGTCGCTGACCAACCTGGCCTTCACGGAATCCGGTGCCTGCGTGATCGAACTGTTCCAGGAGGCCTGGTTCACCAACGCCTTCTACCACCTGGCCACGATCCGTGGGCACCACTACGGCTACCTGGTCTGCCCGCGCCAGGGCGCCGGCCTGGTGGTGCCAGTGGATCTGCTCGAGACATTGATCCTGCAAGTGCTCACCATGACGTCGGCGATGCCAAGGGCTTGACGAATGCCGCCGCTTCGGCTCGGTGATCGACACGCTAGAATCCGGCCCGCTGCGGGTGTAGTTCAATGGCAGAACGGCAGCTTCCCAAGCTTCATACGAGGG
>JADMKA010000209.1 GCA_018780145.1 Vitreoscilla sp.
CCCCCATCGCGCGCGAGCCTGATTCATTGGGCCACAGGAAGACGAGCGACTGGCACCCTCGCCAGGGTCCGCGGATCTTCCTTCTACTCAGGAACCGAAGCCAGCTTCAGACTGGTTGCGGACCTACACAACTGGCCCACGGAACGTCCGCGCGCACTGCTACCGGTCATTCGATTGGGGGCTGCTACGATTTCAAATATGGCTGCCTCACAGTTCGAGTACGACGTGGCGATCTCGTTCGGCTACAAGGACGAACCGTTCGCGAACAAGCTGTACGAGCTGCTGAAGGGACGCCTGAAGGTGTTCCTCTACTCGAAAGAGCAAGAGAAGCTCGCTGGCACAGATGGCGAAGCTACGTTCAACGAGGTGTTCGGCACGCAGGCGAAGCTCGTCGTCGTCTTGTATCGCGAAGCCTGGGGAAAGACACCGTTCACCCGCTTTGAAGAGACTGCGATCCGCAACCGCGCGTACAGCGATGGCTACGACTTCACCGTGTTCATCCCGATGGATGACACCGAGCGGCAGAAGGTGCCGAACTGGGTGCCGAAGAACCGGCTCTACGTCGGCCTTGAGCGGTGGGGCATCGAGGGCGCCTGTGGCGTGATCGAGGCGCGGTTCAGCGAACTTGGCGGCGAGATCCACGAAGAGACCGTTCAAGAGATTGCAGCGAAGGCGGCGGAAAAGCTCGCCTACGAGGACCGCCGCGAGAAGCACCTGAGCACGCATGAGGGGGTCAATGCCCAGCGCGCCTCCTTTGATGAAGTGCGCGAGAAGTTGATTGAAGGCGTCGCGACAATTCAGAAAAGCTTGCCTGCTATCGCATTAACCGAGAAACATGACGGGCGTCCTGGCGGCTCAATGGTGTTCCTGTCGAACCCAATCGCCATGTCCGTTGGATGGCGTCCCGAGTACGCAAACGTCATGCGCGAGTCGCGCCTACAGGCGACGTTTTGGAACGGTCACCCGCCGTGGCCCGGAATCATGACATTCGACACGCCGCAAGAAGGTGCCAGCATCAGCTTCGCGCCCGACCTGACCGAGGACGGGAGGCCCGCCTGGAAGCAGACCCACAAAGCAGCAGCCGCGCTGCTCAGCCCTAGCGGCGTCGCAGACGTCATCTTGAAGTGGTTCCTCGCGAAGATCCAGAAGGGTTGATCGCTTCCAGTCCCAACCACGAAGGCCTGACGGGTGATCCTGAGCCCGCTCCGGCAAAGGCGGTGGCGAGGCATTCGACATTGACTGGGCCCGCAGGCCGAGCAACTAACCGCTTGGCTGCAGGAACGCATCGAAGAGTCCTGGCACCGCGCTCTTGCGCGGCCAACGGACGAGCACGGAAACTGACGCTGGACAACATTGCTCAAGGAGCAGCGCGGCATGGCAACGGTCTTCTTTTCTTGGCAGTCCGATCGGCCCACAGACTCAGGCCGAAATCTGATCGAGCGGGCCTTGCAGGATGCGATCAAGGCGC
The DNA here is from genome assembly GCA_018780145.1 of Vitreoscilla sp. Classification (GTDB taxonomy): domain Bacteria; phylum Pseudomonadota; class Gammaproteobacteria; order Burkholderiales; family Burkholderiaceae_C; genus Ideonella. The sequence goes on from JADMKA010000209.1 coordinate 1,469, forward strand.
TCAATAGCGATGCCGAGTTGGAGGAAGCCGAGCGCGAGGAACTGGTGCTGGACAAAGACACGTCCGGCGTACCTGGCTCTCCGCCCATCATGCAGACCATCTTCGCAAAGAGCGTGTTTTTGGTGCTCGGCTGCTGCTGACCCGAAATGCTGTCTCGAACACTCAAGCATGTCGATCGTGTCAGTGGCGGCGACCCGTCATGGAGCTGCCGCTGGACTCGCCTAGGTCAATGGCCGAAACCGCTGCAAAACGGACCGTTGCGGACAACTGCGGATGCCGAGCCGATGGCGGCCACCGACGCATGAGAACTGAGCAGTGTTTGTGCAGGTTTAGTTGGTCGCCCCCCTACACTTGATCGGTCACACTGCCTCGCCAGGAGCGCGCGATAGGGTTCCATTGCGAATCGAAGTCGCTGCTCAGGCTGCACGCGGCAATCGCTGGATTGAGGAACGCGGCGAGCGCGTTAACCACCTCTTCGAGGCTGGTCCACTGCAGACCCGCCTTCGTCACGAAGGCCCGCCACTGCTGGGTCTTGATCGGGTTCGATGAGAAATCGGTCGACAGCGCAGAGGGCGTTGTTGTCGGCAGCGATGTGTTCCGCCTTCCGAACGTCGCGCGAATGGCATCCACCAGCGTGCTGCCCTCGAGCGCCGATGTTCTGGCGATGACAGCAAGGTCGAAGAAGTCCTTCATTCGGCTGTTGTTCATGCCCAGCACGACCATCGCGTGGAGCTTCTCCGCGATGACGGTGTAGACGGGGTAGGCCCGCAGCGATGGCGCTGCCTGATCGTCGAGCAGGGTGGGGTAGGTGACCGTCTCGGGTGCGGGGGTGATTGCGTCGCCGAATCCAATGTCCACCTGCACTGGCAGGCGTGCACTGCCAATGAACGCCGGAATGGTCAGGCGCAGTCCGCCGTAGACGTTGTCTTCGCGGATCGGCGCGATCCGCATGCCCGCAGTCTCGTATCGGACGCCGTCGTCGGCGTCGATCGCGCAGATCGCGGTGAATGTGCTGCGCAGCGTGTCCGCATCATCTGCTCCGAAACCCAGCAGGTCGGCGTCCTTCGTCGGCCGGTGCGGTGTGTCGTACCAAAGTGCAAACAGCAGCGCGCCCTTCAGCACGAAGTTGCCCGCATGCGGGGACACCGAGAGCCGGTACAGCAGCCGCTCGATCGCGAAGCGCGAGAGCAGGAGGTTGTAGTTCTCGCCAGTGCTCCGCGACCGGTTGAGCAGGCGGGCGAGAACCGATGCTGACCGGTCCGCGCTCATCCTGTCATCGCCTCGAGGTACGGGCGCATCACATTGGTCATCCGGTTGAACTTGGCGTAGCGCCACAGGTCGTCCATCGTTACCTTGCGGTGCTGCCAGGCCTCGCGCAGAGCTTCGAGCGCCACGTCGAGGCCCACCTTGCTGCGCAGCTTGAAGCAGTCGGTGATGGTCTTGGCGAGGCTGTAGACGCGGACTGGTGCGCCGTCCAGCACGACGGTTTCGATGCCCTCCGTGAAAGCCTTGCCCGACAGGCGGGTGACGCGCAGGGCAACCTGAGAGCCTTTCGGTGCGTGCGTACCGGCCGGCAGCGCGATCCAGACCTCGAAGGGTGCCTGCACACCGATGCCGTGGATCTCCAGGGCAGAGAGAAGGCACACCACGGCCTTGGGCGCCAGCCTGGTCACTTCAATCACCGACTGGTGCGCGCTCGGCGATCCCTCAGCGCCCGTGTAGAGCCCGCGTCCGAGGCGGCGGACTTGGCCACGTGCAGCCATGCGCGAGACCGTGCGCGCAGGAATACCGTGCGCGGCCAGCTCGCGCGCGGACACGGCGGGCTGCTTCGCGGCGAGGCGCAGCAGCTTCTCGGCATGGCTTTGGGCAGGCATGCCGGCATGGTAGCAAAATGCACTACTTATTGGCAAGTAATGCATTCTATGGTCATCCTGCATGGGCTGGCCGGGTTGTCCGCTGTGCGTGCGTGGGTGCCGTCCTCTGCGAACGGTTGCGCGGTGGCGGGAAAGGAGGCATCGGATCGCCAGATCGACGCCACGTCCAGACCGGGGCGACACCAGGGGCACCGGTCTCAGGACCCGGCGAGGCCTCGTCGAGGCCTGCGGGAACGATGAACAGCATCGGCGCCGACCGTTCACAGTCCGTGAGCGCGGCGCTCGAGATCCCGTTGTTCCGCCCGAGGTTGTAGTGCAGGCCCTTCACGAACGCTCGGTTCTCACTGACGAGCCTGTCCAGGAGCTGCTTCTCGAAGCCATCTTCGACTGGCAGCCATTGCCGCGTCACCGGCATCAGGCACAACTCGTTGATCGCCGGAACGCCGGCACTGCTCACGCCGAAGGTGGCGATCATCACCATGTAGATGTCGTCGCTGGCGCCCCACAGCGCCAGTTCGGGCTCGAAGCGACGCCCGAGCCGCCGGTAGAGCTGCTCGTCGATCACGAAGGCCTGGTCGGGCATGTGCTTGACGATCGCCTTGAAGCCGTAGCGTGCCGGCACGATCTCCTTGACCTCGCCGATCAGCAGCATCAGGTGTTGTGGCCTCCCAGGAGCGGCCCCGGCGTGCTGCCACTGAGCAAGCCGCCGGGCGTTGATCGCGTCGCGCTCGTCGATGGAGAAGGGCTCCGGCACGTAGAGCCTGGCGCGCAGCGGGTCACCGCGCGCGAGTTTGTGCTCCGAGGCCCGGAGCAGGTGCTTTCGCACCGTGGCCCAGGTCCGCTTGCCCGCGAATCCCGGATGCCAGCGCGTCAGCTCGGCTTGGTCCCACAGGTAGTGCAGCAGGCCCCGCAACGAGAGCTTGGTGCCGGAGGAGGAGACGCTGTCGCTCTCGCCGCCGGCCGGCGGCATCGTCGACCGGCCGGGCATCTTGGCCAGCGGGAAGTCCAGCCTCAGCGTGGTCTCACCGGTGGCCGGGTCCTCGGTGATCGCGCTGCCCAGCACCTGCCCCAGGCCGGAGAACTCTGCTGGCGGTTCGTAGGACGGGCAGTCGGGCGCGTGATGGCTGCCCGTGTCGGGCATGCGCTTGACGATGTAGCCACGATCCGAACCCGCGAGGCGGGCGACGTACATCTCCACGCCATTCGCTAGGCACATGCAGCGTGGGCGTTGGTGCGAGGCATGGGCTTCGGCAATCGCATCACCAAACCTGCGCGATCCGATCTCGAAGCGCCGGCCGCCGATCTCGTAGATCGCGGATGGCACCGTGATGCCATGGGCCGACGTTTCCACCGGTGTGGCCTCACCGTACGGGCGCCGGCGCAGCCCGGTCGCGCGTGCGCTGCATCTCGGGCGTGGGGGCGACAACCGGGCGCTGCGACGGCGCCGCCTTGTCGTACACCTTCACCTTGGGCACCTGGCCGTCGCGGATGCGCTGGGCCAGCTTCTCGGTCGCGGCGGCCATCACGGCCACGCGCTGCTTCTCGGGGACCTTCTTGGCGACCAGCACCGCTTCGATGGCGGCCAGCACGGCCTTGCGACCTCCGCCACCACGGGCGGATGCCTTCTCGGCCGGCGCTGCAACTGCGCTGCTGCTCGCGTCCCGGGCCGGCTCGATGCGGTTGACCAGGCGCGCCTCGCGTTCGCGCTTCAGCACTTCCAGGTCGCCGGGGTTCGGTTCGTACCCAAGCGTCTTCACGCCTCGCACTGAGGCTTCGAGCCAGACCATGCGCTTGAAATCTTCGTTGCCCGCCACGCGCAGCGCCTTCCAGTTGCGCGCTTCGGCCACGTCGACCATCGATCGGGCGACCGACGGGCTGTTGGTATCGGTGGCCAGGCGGAAGGTCGACTCGGTAAAGGCCACACGCGAGGTGTCGCCGCGGAAGCGGTATTCGGTGCGGCCGATGGTCACGTCTCCCAACGTCACCGGAGCCCGCTTGATGATGTAGCGGTCCATCAGGGCGGCTTCGAGGCGCGCGACGAGCGCGGCGCGTTCGGCCTGGGCATCGATCTTCGCGATGGCCTTGGCGTCGACCTGCTCGCGCTCCGCAGGCACCCTTGCGGCGCTGGGCATTGGGACCACGTTCGTGGTCTGGGGCACCTCGTCGCGCGCCGGAACCGGGTCCAAGGGCCGCTCGGGTGCCGCCGGGTGCTGTTGCCCGCGTTGCCCGTCTCTTTGCCATTGGCCATCGACCTTCAGGATCGGTGTGCGCTTGCCGTCCTCGGCCACCGCGACGAAGCGGGTACTGCCGAGTTGATCGGCCTTGGCGACCATCTCAGGGAAGGTGTTCGCGCGGTACGTGACCTCTGCGAAAGGATCGCGCATCTCGTAGCGCTCGCCGGTGCTGTCGTTTGGCGTCTGGAATCGCTCGATGGCCACGGGGGCTCGGTTGGCGGGTTCGACGGTACCTCCCTGGGCTGGTGCTGAACGGCGGACGGGGGAGTTGTCTGCATCCATGGCGACCTCGAGATGATGGGTTGGGTGGAAGCTCAGGGTTGGGCGACGGCGGTGGCGCTCAGTGCGACGGGCAGCGCGCGGTACAGCTCGATCTCGACGCGGCGGTTCAGGCCGCGCCCGCCAGCAGTGGCGTTGTCGGCCACGTGGTCACCGGCCGGCTGGTAGGTCGCGCGGATGCGCGCTGGGTCCACACCCGCCGCCACCAGGTAGTCACGCACCGCAGCCGCACGTTCTCGCGCAATGCGGCTCTCGGCTGGCGCGTCGCTGGTGCCATCAGTGCGACCGCGCAGCAGGATCAGGGGCGACGCCTTCGCGTCCTCCACCAGGTAAGCGGTGATGTCCGGTGGGATGGCGACGCGCGTACTGCCGAAGTCGAACCGCACGGAGAAGACGCTGTTGGACTTGACCTGCTGGCTGGTCGGTGTCTGCATGGCGGCCAGCAGTTGCTGCCGCGCTGCCAGGTTCGCCAGCGTGGCGGCGGTGGCTTCCGCAGTGCGGCTGGACTCGGTGGCCAGGATGCGCGTGTTCTGCAGGTCGTTCTTGCAGACCTGCAGCTCGACAGCCATCTGGGAGTTGACGGGCCGCTTCTGCGATTCGTCCACGGTCGGCGGCTTCGGCGGCGAGTTGCAGGAGGCGAGGACGAGCAGCCAGGGGACAAAGGGGGTGGCGTTGCGCATGGCAGATCTCCCGCGTTCTCAAGGCAAGATTTGGGTCTCTGGCGGGCTGGGCTCACCGTCTGGCGGAGTGTCGATGTCGGCCTCGAGTGCGGCCACGTCCAGCGCCATCACCGTCGCGTCGCTATCGGCGTGCAGGTCGCCGTCTTCGTCGGCGACGGCCTCGATGGATCCACCGATGCCTGGTATGCCCGGCGCGCCATGGTCGAAGAACGCAAGCAACTCGTCGGCAACGCGGTCCGGCGGGCCTTCGAAGGAATCCGGCAAGAGCCTCGTGTCGTGCGCCAACGCCTCCAGGTTCAGCGTCTGCCCTGCCGGCAGTTCGTCGTCGGCATAGCGCCAGCGCTGCTGCACGCGCGCCAGGTGCAGGTCCATGTCCATGCGCGGCACGGTCGGCGCCTTCAACAGGCGTGACGTGAAGGCATTGTCGCGGTGGTAGCGGATCTTCTCGCCGAGGATGGGCTTGCAGTTCTCGAAGATCACCACCAGCCGCTCGCTGCCAAGCTCCTTGAACTCCTGCGGCAGCAACAGCGCGCGGCGTTGCTCGCTCTCGTTGCGGCTGACAGTGCTTGAGCTGTGGCCGCTGAAGGACCGGCTGCGCCCGCGAGAGGTGGCGCGCTCGGTGAAGTGGCCGAGCATGGCGCTGTACTCGTCGGCGTCGCGCTGTTCGCGCGGCGCGTAGAGGATCTGCAGGCCGTGGTTGGTGGCGAAGGTGCGGGCTTCCTTGTCGCCGTAGACCGCGTCGAGCTGCGACATCGCCTGCACGACCGTCAACAGCCGCAGGTTATAGCCGGCCAGGAAGGCAGCGGCGGTCGTGATGACGCCAACGCGGCCCATGGCCGTGAACTCGTCGTTGACCAACAGGCACTGCACCTTCAGCGTCGAGTCCTGCTCGGGCAGGTGCTGAGTGTTCAGGCTGACGAGCTGCGAGAAGAACAGGTTCAGCAGTGGCCGGGCGTTGGCCAGTCGGTTCGGCGGAATCCGAACGTAGACCGACATACGGCGTCTGCGCACGTCCTCGAGCCGGAAGTCGTCGGCGCTCGTGGCCGCATCGACCACCGCATCCGCAAAGATCGTCAGCGGCGCGTTGAAGGTGGCGACCACGCTGGACAGCGTGTTGTCCGAGTTCGACAACAGCCGCTGCAGCGCGTCGGTGCATTCGTCGGAGAGTGGCGGGTTTGTGGATGAAGCTTCCTCGCGGCGCTGCGTGATCAGGCCGCTCAGGTGGTCCTTCAGCGACCGGCCCTTGCCCGAGGACTGGCGCAGCATTTCTCCGATGGTGCGGGGCAGTGGGGGGGTTTCGAGGAGGACGAGTCCCAGGCCGAGGAACAGGTTGCGCGCCTGGTCGTTGAAGAAGGCCTCCGACGAGGTGCCACTGCCATCGTTCGAGAAGAAGACCTGGCCGATGGTGAGCAAGTCGCCTACGCGGTGCAGCAGGCTGGAGCGCACGGCGGTCAGCGGGTTCCAACGGTGACTGCGCGCGTCTTCGTCGAAAGGAGAGAAGGCATAGACGGCCTGGCCGTGCGCAGCGCGGTAGCCCGCCGTGATGTCGTAGTTCTCGCCTTTGATGTCGAGCACCACGACCGAGTCGGGCCAGTTCAGGAGGTTCGGGATCACGACGCCGACGCCCTTGCCGCTGCGGGTGGGCGCAGACAGAATCACCGAGAGCTGGCCGGGCAGCGACAGGAACTTGCCGCGGTGGCGGCCGATCAGGATCCCGGGCTGGCCGTCGCTGCCGGTCAACCCGGCTCGATCGACCTCGGCGGGGCTCGCGAACCGGGCGTCGCCGTGCAGCGCGCGGCGCGGCCGTGCCGCTGCGACCAGTCCCACAGGCAGGAGGACAAGCAGGCCGATTCCTGAGATTCCGACGGCGACCTGCAGCTTCTTGCGCAGTTGGGCATCGTCGGCGTACAGGTTCCAGTAGTGGACGATGCTGGCGAACTGCGCCTGCTTGGGGTTCGCCTTGTTCAGCACCAGAAACAGCACGCCGGCCAGGTAAAACGCCGCGCAGGCCAGCGCTGCATAGCCGACGACGGCGAAGGTAGCCGCCGCGACCTTGCGGCCCGTGTGCCAGGCCGAGAACGGCAGGGCTGCAACGCTGCTCATGCTGCCGCCGCCTGCTGGTCCCAGCGGCCGAGCCGCTGGCGCCTGGGCTCATAGAGGATCTCGGAGATGTAGCGCCCGCGCTCGTCGCGGTCGAACTGGACGATCACGTCGACGACGACGCTCAGCAGCCACTTGATCTCGTGCAGCGCCAAGCCGCCGCCGGCGCCGGTCTCGCGAATCATCAGCGACATCTGCTCGAAGGCGAGCGCGCAGCTACCCGCGTGCACGCTGGTGATGCTGCCCGGGTGGCCGGACGCCGCGAGTCGCACGAAGTAGAAGCACTCGTCGCCGCGTACTTCGGCCAGGAAGATGCGGTCCGGCTTCATTCGCAGACAGGCTTCCAGCAGCGACTTGGCCGTCACGCGGGCCGTGCCCTGCGCGTCCTTGCTGTAGAACAGGTGCACCACGTTCGGGTGGTTCGGCAG
>JADMKA010000245.1 GCA_018780145.1 Vitreoscilla sp.
CAGTACCGCGACGTGATCGCGGCCGACTACGCCTACGTCTTCCTGGAGCGCAACCTGCGGCTGGGCATGGCGGCGCTGGAGAAAGACTACATGCTGCAGCAGGGTCAGCGCGAACGGGCCCAGCAGATCCGCCAGCGTGCGCACGCGGTGCTGCTGCAGATCTCGCAGGAGAAGACCGCCCTCTACCAGAAGGTGGGGTCCTTCCGCGCGGTGTCCAGCCATCTGGAACAGCTCGAGCGCCAGCTGCGCACCAGCATGCCGCAGCACGTCATGGACATGCTGGGCCAGCAGGCGGCCTACCTGTCGCGCTGAGCCCGCTGCCATCGAGCGACCGCCATGTGGGAGATCTACGCCTACCAGAACTCCGACAGCCTGTTCGGCATCTTCAACGCGACTGCTGCGATCCACGCTTCCAGCGACTATGCCGCCGCGCTGGCGGCGGTGGCCTTCTGCGGCTTCGTCGCGGCGCTGCTGGCCTATGCCTTCGCGCCCGAGAAGTTGCAGGGCTGGAAGTGGCTCGCGACCGTGGTGCTGGTCTTCGGCATCCTGATCGTGCCAAAGGTGACGGTGGGTGTGGTCGACAAGACCGGCGGCTCGGCCGTCAAGGTGGTCGCCAACGTGCCCTTCGGCGTCGCGATGTTGGGCAGCCTGACGAGCACCATCGGCCATACGCTGACGGGCCTGTTCGAGACGGCGTTCCAGGTCATCCCCGGCGTTGGCGGACTGCCGAGCGAGCTGACCTACGAGCAGCATGGGTTGATGTTCGGCAACCGCCTGATCCGCGAGACCGGCAAGGTGGTGTTCCAGGACCCGAACTTCCGCACCGACCTGATCAACTTCATCCACAACTGCACGATGTACGACCTGATCGACGGCACGCTCGATCCGGGGACGTTTTCGGCATCGGATGACGTCTGGGGCTTGATGGCCACGCCGAACCCGGCGCGGTTCAGCACGCTGACCAGCGGCGGGGCGGTGACGGTGGACACCTGCCCCAACGTCTACGGGAACCTCAACGGGCGGTTGCCGGCGCAGATCACCAAGATCCAGGGGCGGCTGGCCTTCACGATGAACCCGACGCTGCCGGCGGCCACGGCAGCCGGCGTGATCGCCGCACAGATCCAACAGGCCTACCTGAAGAACAGCATCGCCAACGCCGCCGCCACAGCGGCCGACCTAATCCGACAGAACGCCGTCGTCAACGCGATCAACGACACGAGCAACATCATCGGCCAGAAGGTCAACGATCCGGCGGCGATGGTGCTGGCGGTCGGCAGGGCCCAGGCCACGGCGCAGCAGAACGCGACCTGGCTGAACTACGGCAAGGTGGCCGAGCAGGCGCTGCCGGTGTTCAGGAACGTGATCGAGGCGGTGACCTACGCCCTCTTCCCGCTGCTCGTGTTGCTGCTGCTGTTGACCAGCGGGCGCGAGACGATGATCGCGTTCAAGGGCTACGCGGCCATCCTGATCTGGATCCAGTTGTGGCCGCCGCTGTATGCGGTGTTGAACTACATGGCTTCGATTTATGCGGCTTACGACCTGGCTGCGGCGGCGGATCTGGGGACCGGCGTCAAGGGCTTGTCGCTGCAGACGGCGTCGGGCATCTACTCGGGGGCGATTTCTGGGGAGGCGATCGTCGGGTATCTGGCGATCAGCATTCCGTTCATCGCCTGGGCGGCGCTCAAGCGCATGGAGAACTTCGGGACGGCGCTGGTGGGTGGGTTGTCGGGGTTGCAGGGGACGTTGTCCGGCAGCACAGGGTCGGCGGCCGCCGGCAACGTGAACATGGGCAACGTGGCGATGGATCAGATGCAGTTGGCGCCGAACCGCACGTCGGCGTTCATGGGCAGCTTGCAGAACGATTTGACGGGGAACACGTTCTCGTCGAATGCACTGACCGGGCGAACGGCAGTCAACCTGCTGCGCAACCAGGGGTACGCGTCGCGAGTCGTGTCGATGCGGGCGTCGGAGCAGGATGTGACCGAGGCGAGCAGGCAGGCTGACGCGGCGCGTAGCGAGGCGATTTCCGCGGGTCAACAACGGTCAGTTGTGCTCACCGAGGCTTTTACCCGCGGTACCGCGAAGCTGCGGTCGATGCGAAACTCGTCCGGCACTGCATCCAGCAGCTTTGAACAGTTGGGCGAAAGCCTGACTCGTTTGGATCAGATTGCCAAGGGTGTGTCCGAGCGAACTGGCCTGTCTCAGGCTCAGGTCGCGCAGATCGCCTTTGGCGCGAACGCGTCTCTTGGGATCTCGACGCCAATTGCCGGGGCACGTGCACAAGCCAGTGCAGACAAGAAGTACCAATCCGGCATCAGCAACGACGAGCAGAAGGTTCTGAGCACGATGACCAGCGAACAGCTGGCGGAGTTCAAGCAATTCGGTGATCGGGTCTCGCGCGACTCGAGTCTGCTCAACGTGATCGCATCCGACTCGCGCGAGGGCCGAGAGATGTCTTCCAGACTTGCGACCGTCACGTCACAAGCCGAACGCTCTGAAGCCGCGTACTCTCAGCGTCGAGCAATGGCAGAGCGCTTGTCGTCCGCGCGAGAGCGAGGGGAAACAATTTCGATCGACATCGCTCAGGATCCGCACAACCTTGCCATGTTCATGCGCTATGTCGAGGAGTACGGCGGCGACAGCGCCGCAGCGCATGCGCTGATGGATGCTGAACTGGCGCGCCAAGGCTTACGCCCGAATCGATCGTTCTCGGATGGTTCGGCACTCCCGTCGTCCTTTGGCGATATTCGGGAACGCTTCGACCAATCCCGCACCGAACCAGGATTGGATGCCTCTCTCGAGACGACGCACCGCAGGTATGACGCAAGAGTGGCGTCTCGTCGGGCAGCTGCCCCCGCTGACGCTACCCTACCGCCTGCGTCGAATTTTCGAGCTGACATCCAGGACGCGGGAACACGAATTCAGGGGCAGACCGGCAGCGCAACGGGAAGGTTCGATGCAAAGGCCGAAATCGTCGAGACGCCAGATGGCACGCTCAAGTCCAAGAAGTCACTTCTCATGCAGACAGGGAAGCAGGTTGCCGCGGATGCGGATACCTCCTTGGACGCAGCCAAGGATGCCGTCAAGGGCATCATCAATCGGAAACGATGATCATGGCTTGAGGCTGATCTGATCGGTCTCGTCCGGGTCTGGCAGTCCCGGCGCAGCGGTCAGCCGTCCATGATCAAGCCAGTAGTTGCTGACCCTGTCCTCGGTCGTCTCAGGCGAGTCAACCATCGGCGAAACGTCCATCGCTCGGCGACGCCGACCGACTCCCGACAACGCGCCCCCGATGGCCACGCCTGCCACTGTGCCTACAGCGGCCATCACGACCTGTACGCCGACGCTCTCGTTCATCGCAGCGAATAAGCCCAGCGCTGCGCCAAGCACGATGAATCCGATGAAGATGAATTTTCTCATACGCGCAAGTCTCCCGAACGAGAGAGTAGCCGCATCGTCTAGATGTGCAAGCGTCTTCACCACTGGCTACAACAACTCCCAACGCCAGACGCTGTTTGCAAACAGAAGGACGCCTTTAGGGCGTGTGCTATTGGTTCCCGTTCAGCCGTGTGCCTCCTCAGCGAGGAGGCCAGACTTCAGCGGAACGAGGCAGACAGAGCAGCGTCAAGACCCTCTCGTATTGGTCTGCGCTGATCTTCATTTCTCGAAGCGGTATCTGAGGCTCGGCGAAGCGGAACCAGACCGACGCTGGAAGCGTTGTGCCCGAGCGCTCGTGTCGCACCGCCTCATCCGCCGCCACGGAACCGCGAGGCAGCTCAATTGTCGACTTGCGGCTCTTGAAGAACGCACCGGCCTTGTACGCCGGCTCACTTGACCAAGCCCAGTTGACATAGCCATCGTTCGACGTGACGAGAACGGCCTTCTCGTCGGTATAGCTGAGCCACTTCAAGATGGCCGCCGTCAGAGAAACACCGTAGCGGTCGGCGCAGCGACCAAGCACATCGAGGTCGACCGTTGCGGGCACCTGCTGGCGGAAGTCGTCCAGCGGCATGAGCAGGTACGACGCGAACAGGTCAGCCTGCGCCTCCATGTCTTTCTCGTCGCTCGACCAGTTCAGCATGTCCGCTTCGCTGCATTCGAACGAGTCGCGCTGCAGGCGGTGCAGCACGTAGTGACCAAGCTCATGCGCTTGCGTGAATCGGATGCGCCCCGGAGAGGTGAGTGATTGGTTGTACAACAAGAGCCACTTGGTTCGCTCGTTGCCGGCAAACAGTGCCCCCTCGAACGTCTTGATCGAGGCCGCCTGGACGTCAGTGATCGGATCCTTCCACCCGAAGATGTCGGCTGCTCCCAACGCCAGTTGCTTGACGTCGACCGGGAATCGCCGCAACCCGTGGGCGTTGCTGAACGCTTCGGCGATGCGAACGAGCCGGGTGGCAGCGCGCTGCGGTGTCCAGACCTCTTCTTTCACGATTCACGAAGGCTTCTTGAAGGTGTTGAGTATCTTGCGGAGTTGCTCTTTGGCGTCGGAGTCGAGCTTCTGATAGCCGCGGAAGAAGGCTTCGTCGAGATGTCGCTCCTCTGGAGCGCGAGTGTCTTCCTCCAGGAAGTAGCTGGCCGAGACACCCAGCGCGTCGGCGAGCGCTGTCAGCTTCTCAGCCGATGGCCGCTGGGACTCTCGGTTCTCCAATTCCCACAAATAGCTCTTGCTGAGGCCCGCGAGCTCCGCGAGCTTTTCCAGCGTCAGTTTTCGTTCCTTGCGCAGTTGATGCAGCTTCTCGCCTAGACGCGTGGGCATGGACAAAACCTCCTGGAACGACGGACGGCCAACACTACCACGGTTCCGAACTTATTCTTTGACAGCAGCGTGAAGTCGTGCAACACTTCGCGCGTTCACGGTTCCGAACTTATTGTCCTGAACTACCGCTACATCCAGCCGCACCGCCCTGTCAACCCGCCCGCCCTGATCGGAGCCCCATGTCGAGAGTCCATATTGATCACCGCGACATCGTCCGATTCGCGGAGGAAAGGGTCAACCTGCCCAAGGACAAGGCCGACGAGTACCGAGCGCAGGTGCGGCGGCTGCGCGAGAAGCTCGAGGGATACCTTGCCGACCACCCCGACTTCACCCTGCGCAAGATGCTGCTGTCCGGCAGCCTTGCAAAGGGAACCGCGCTGCGCTCGCTGAACGACATCGACGTGGCCGTGCATGTCAGCGGCTCGGATGCACCCCACGACGTGCGGGGCCTGTTGGACTATCTCGCCGAGCGGCTGCGCAAGGCGTTCCCGAATTTCAGTGCAGACCAGATCAAGCCTCAGACGTACTCGGTGACCGTGTCGTTCCGCGGCAGCGGCCTCGACGTCGACGTGGTGCCCGTGCTCTACGCAGGCGACCCGGAGTGGCGCGGCAACCTGATCAGCCAGGACGACGGCTCCTTCCTCGAGACGAGCATCCCCCTGCACCTCGAGTTCGCGCGCAAGCGCAAGCGCAAGCAGGAGACCCATTTCGCGCAGGTCGTGCGGCTGGCGAAGTTCTGGGCCAGGCGCATGAAGCAGGAGCACGAAGACTTCCGCTTCAAGTCCTTCATGATCGAGATGATCCTGGCCAAGCTGTGCGACGACGGCGTGGAGTTCTCGGACTACCCTGAGGCTCTGCAGGCCTTCTTCACTTACATCGCGCGCACGAACTTCCGCGAACGGATCGTCTTCACCGATCACTACCCTGCCACTGATGCGGTGAAGGTGAAAGATCCGGTTCAGATCTTCGATCCAATCAACTGCACGAACAACGTCGCTCGCCTCTACACCGTGGCGCAGGCAGACGCCATCGTCAGCGCGGCGCTGGACGCAGGCGAAGCCATCGATGCGGCGCTGGCCGCGCCGACCAAGCAGCTGACCGTCTACTACTGGCAGAAGGTCTTCGGCAACGCATTCCAGGGTTGAACAACAATGAGCCTCAGCTACACCGCAAGTTCGTCGAACACGTTCACCGTGACGCACGCGCGGCATCTCGCCGCCAAAGTGGCCACCGATCTCAAGCGCATGCAACGGCTCTACGGCCAGCCGTCTGACACCGACATCGCTTCGTACGAGACCGAGGTGGTCGAACTGCTGCGACACGGCTACCTCGGCACCGCCTTCTACGGCTACCGCCGGGACAGCAAGTGGATCGAACCGACGCTGCGCTACACGGCACAGGATCTCGCGTCCGGCACCAACGACGACGATCCCGGCAAGGTGCCGCCGGGCCGCAACATCGTTGGGGCAACCTTCTACAGCTACCTGACCTACAGCAGCGCCTGGGACTTGTTGTCTTCGGCGCAGCAATCGGCCTTCAAACAGGCGCTGCCGTTTCAGCGCGTAGGCGCCCCGCAGCCTGCCGTGGAGAACGGCTACTTTGCCGATGACCGCGCCTACTCGTCCGGCGGCCGCTCGCTCGCCCGCGCCAGCGTCAGGAGCTTTGCATGACCCAGCCACAAACCAACGCCCTGTTCGAGCGATCGATCACTCTGCCCGACTCCGATGCGCGCGATCGCCTCGCCCGGCTGGTCGGCATGGAAGACAAGATCAAGCGCCTAGCCAACATCCTGAGTGTGCTGATCAACCCGCATGGCCTACAGAAGTGGCAGAAGGATCACCACCCTGACTCCGTGCGGCTGATCGACACAGTCCTTCGGCGGCCACCCCTGGTTGTTCTTTGCGGCGATGTCGGCTCGGGCAAGACCGAGCTGGCCGAGACCATCGGCGATCAGGTGGCTCGCCAGGAGAACATCGACATCACGCTGCTGCCCATGAGCCTGTCATCGCGTGGCCAAGGCCGTGTCGGCGAAATGACGCAACTCGTCACGGCCGCGTTCGAGCACGCCTACACCGAGGCCAGCAAGTTGAAGTCGGCCAAGGGCGCGGCACGAGGTGGTGTGATCTTGCTGGTCGATGAAGCCGACGCACTTGCGCAGTCCCGCGAAACCGAGCAAATGCACCACGAAGACCGCGCCGGAGTGAACGCATTCATCCGAGGCATCGACCGCATGGCCAGCGGTCGGCTGCCGGCCGCGGTGATCATGTGCACCAACCGCCTGAGCGCCTTGGATCCGGCCGTGCGCCGCCGCGCGGCGGATGTACTCACCTTCACACGACCCACCGACGAGCAGCGCCGCGAGGTGCTTGGGCGCTGGTTCAGCGACATGGGCTTCAAGAAGGCCGAGATGGACACGCTGGTCGCGGCAACAGGCGCGCAAGCTGGGCGGGCATACGGGTTCACATTCTCCGACCTGACGCAGCGGCTGCTGCCGACGATCATCCTGGATGCCTACCCTGAGGGCCCGATCAAGGCTGCGCAAGCGATTGCACTGGCACGGGGGATCGATCCGACGCCGCCGTTCAACAACGCGTAGACAAGGACCCGCCGGAGCGCTACATGACCCAAGCCGTTGCAATCATCAGAGACGGGCATGCCTACCAGGCGCGGCAGTTCTGGCAGAAAGCGCTGCGCTTGCTCGATCCGGCCAGCGGGATCGTCAAGGTCGGGTTCGAGGGCGGCCCCAAGGGTTTCGACGACGTCTGGGTTGAGTACGAACCAGGGAAAGGCCGCAACGACCACTATGGCGAACCGCTGCGGCGGGAGCACCTCCAGTGCAAGTGGCACGTGGCCAGCGGCGATTTCGGGTACGAAGACCTGATCGATCCAGATTTCATCAACGCCAGCTCGGTTTCCTTGCTCAAACGTGCGCTGGAAGCTCAACGCCTGCACGCACCCGAGGGGATCGGCTCACGCTTTCGCCTGGTGACCAACTGGCAGCTGCGGCGCGGCGATCCTCTGCGCACGATGGTGAACCAACGCCACGGCTTCATGCGGCTCGAGCGCCTTTTTGATGGCACCGGCGACGCCAGCGCGGCGGGCAAGGTGCGCAAGATCTGGCGTGATCATCTGGAAATCGATGATGCCCAGTTGCGGCGGCTTGCCCGGACACTGGGACTCGGTACGGACACCCAGTCGCTGCTCGACCTGCGCGACAACCTGGATCTTCATCTCGAGGTGCGCGGCATGCGTCGCGTGCCCGACAACGAAGACACGTGCTGGTACGACGATCTGACCTATCAGTGGTTGGCGGCCGGCCGCATCGAGTTCGACCGCGATTCTTTTCGGGATGCCTGCCGCCAGCACAACTTGTTCGAGGCTGCGCCGAAGACCCACATCGTTTTCGGCGTCAAGTCCTTCGAACACTCCGTCGACAGTCTGGACGACCGGTGCGCATCGGTTCTCAACCTCGTGCCCTACTTCGATGATCGGCCCATCCGGAACCAAGCGGACTGGGCGACGTCCCTTTACCCAGAGCTGAGGACTTTTCTGCTTGCTGCGGCGGCGAGCAACGAGCACCTGCGCCTGATCCTGGACACCCATGCCACTCTGGCATTCGCAGCCGGGTCGGTTCTGAACATCAAGTCCGGTCGGCACGTCGAACTGGAGCAACGGGTATTGAATCGCGTGATCTGGCGCGCCGGCGATACGTCGCGCGACCCGGCTTGGCCTCAGTGGGACTTCTCACTAGATCCACTCGGGGCAGAGACCCCGGACGTGGCGGTCGCCGTGTGCTTGACGCACGACGTCGCGCCGGCGGTCAAGCGCTACCTGGCAGCGGCACTCCCGGGCGCCGGGAGCCTTCTCGTCGCGACCCCGCAAGGCGGCGCCAATAGTCGTGCGGTCGCCAGCGGCCAGCATGCGTTCGATCTGGCCGAGTCACTGGCGCAACGCATCAACGCAGAGCGGGCCCCTGGTGCTCGGGTCCATCTGTTCATTGCAGCGCCGAACGCCTTCACGTTCTTCCTGGGTCAACGGCAGCCCAGCATCGGCGCGATCACGATGTACGAGTTCGACTTCGAAGGGCAGAACGGCGGCACCTATACGCCTTCGGTTGCGCTTCCAATCACGCGGCCGACGCCGGCTGCATGAGACCGTTCCCGGATGAAGCTGACCTTGGCGAGGTCCATGGGTTCGAAAACCTCGAGCGCGCCGCCCTAGGAGTCTGGGCGGCAGACGGTTCGTAGCCGGCTGATGCGCCCGGAGGAGGC
>JADMKA010000257.1 GCA_018780145.1 Vitreoscilla sp.
TGACCACCGGCATGGTCACCAAGGAGTGGGTGGCCATCCACCGCAAGCACCACGCGAAGTGCGAGACCGACGAAGACCCTCACAGCCCGGTGGCCAAGGGCATCAAGACCGTGCTGCTGACCGGCAGCGAGTTGTACCGGGCCGAGGCCAAGGTGCAGGAGACGCTGGACAAGTACGGCCACAACACGCCGAACGACTGGATCGAACGCAACGTCTACACCCGCCACAGCGCCTTGGGCGTCAGCCTGATGCTGATCATCGACGTGGCGCTGTTCGGCGCTGCGGGCGCCACGGTCTGGGCGGTGCAGATGATCTGGATCCCGATCACGGCCGCCGGCATCATCAACGGCATCGGGCACTACTGGGGCTACCGCAATTTCGAGGCGGTGGACGCGTCGACCAACGTGTCGCCCTGGGGCATCGTCATTGGCGGCGAAGAGCTGCACAACAACCACCACACCTACCCGACGTCGGCCAAGCTGTCGGTCAAACCCTACGAGTTCGACATCGGATGGGCCTACATCCGTGCGATGGAGATGCTGGGTCTGGCCAAGGTCCGCAAGACGCCGCCGCAGCTGGTGCTGGGTTCGGTCAAGCCGGTGGCCGACTCGCAGACGCTGGAGGCGATCATCGCCAACCGCTACGAGGTCATGGCCAACTACGCCCAACAGCTGCGCCGCACCTGCGCCGCCGAGCTGGCCCGGTTGAAGGCGCAGGGCGCCGCCACCGGGTCGGCCTGGTCCAACCTGCGGGTGGCCGAGCGCTGGTTGCACCGCGACGCCGAGAAGATCCCGAGCAACCTGCGCACCCAGCTCGACGACGCGATGGACGATGCACCGGTGCTGAAGAAGCTGGTCACCATGCGCGAGGAACTGCGCCTGCTCTGGACCCGCACCAACGTCTCGGCCGAGCAACTGGTGGCCGACCTGCAGGACTGGTGCCGCCGCGCTGAGGAAAGCGGCATCGCCGCACTGCGCGAGTTCTCGATGCAATTGCGTGCAGCGCACTGTTAGAGCCCCCACGCCCCCTCCCGGGGGCTGCCCCCCGAGGGGGCGCTTGCAGCGGACCGGCAGAGCCGGATCCACGCAAGGGTCTTGAAAGGCCCGGCATTCAGCGGGCCAAAGAAAAAGCCCACCTTCCGGTGGGCTTTTGCATTCTGCCAAGCGAAGCGCTTACTTCAGCTTGATTTCCTTGTACAGCACGTGCTTGCGCGCCTTCGGGTCGAACTTCATGAATTCGAGCTTCTGGGGCGTGGTCTTCTTGTTCTTGTTCGTGGTGTAGAAGTGGCCGGTGCCCGCAGTGGACTCCAGCTTGATCTTTTCGCGGCCGCCTTTGCTTGCCATGGTGCGTTTCTCCTGTCAGTCCGATGGGTGGACGGCGCGCTTTACAGCGTGCCCTTGGCGCGCAGATCGGCGACGATCTGGTCGATGCCGACCTTGTCGATCAGGCGCAGTGCGGCGTTGCTGATGCGCAGGCGCACCCAACGGTTCTCGCTCTCGACCCAGAAACGGCGGTACTGCAGGTTGGGCAGGAAGCGGCGCTTCGTTTTGTTGTTGGCGTGGGAGACATTGTTCCCCACCATCGGGCCTTTGCCCGTGACTTGACAGACGCGTGCCATGACGCTTCTCCAGTTCTTCGTCCAGATGTTTTCAGGAGCTGGTGCCTAGAGCAGGCGGCGGCTCCCGGAGCCGGGGACCGCGCTTGATGGACACCCATGGACCGGTCGGCACTGGCGGAGCGCTTGGCGCACACCCACCCACCCGTTTCCGGCAAAGACAATGATTATAGCGGATTTCCCTGGGGCATTGCCAGCTTGCGGACCGGCGCCGGTTCAGTCCTGCTCCAGGAAGCGCTGTGCGTCCAGCGCCGCCATGCAGCCGGTGCCCGCCGAGGTGATGGCCTGGCGGTAGATGTGGTCCTGCACATCGCCGGCGGCGAACACCCCCGGCACGCTGGTCATCGTGGCAAAGCCCTTCTGGCCCGTGCGTGTGGTGATGTAGCCGTCCTTCATCTCCAGTTGGCCCTCGAAGATGCCGGTGTTGGGCTGGTGGCCGATGGCGATGAAACACCCCTTGAGCGCCAGCTCCGTGGTGCCCCCGCCCTGCGCGTCCTTCAGCCGCACCCCGGTCACCCCGCTGGCGTCGCCCAGCACCTCGTCGAGCGTCTTGAACAGGTGCAGCTCGATCTTGCCCGCCGCCACCTTGTCCATCAGCTTGTCGATCATGATGGCCTCGGCGCGGAACTTGTCGCGCCGGTGCACCAGGTGCACCTTCTCGGCGATGTTGGACAGGTACAGCGCCTCCTCGACCGCGGTGTTGCCGCCGCCGACCACCGCCACCGTGTCGCCACGGTAGAAGAAGCCGTCGCAGGTGGCGCAGCCGCTGACGCCGCGGCCCATGAAGGCCTCCTCGGAGGGCAGGCCCAGGTACTTGGCCGAGGCGCCGGTGGCGATGATCAGGCTGTCGCAGGTGTACTCGCCCGAGTCGCCCTTCAGGCGAAACGGCCGACTGGACAGCTCGACGCTGTTGATGTGGTCGAACACGATCTGGGTCTGGAAGCGCTCGGCGTGCTGCTGGAAGCGCTGCATCAGCTCGGGGCCCTGGACGCCCATCACGTCGGCGGGCCAGTTGTCCACGTCGGTGGTGGTCATCAGCTGGCCGCCCTGGGCCATGCCGGTCACCAGCAGGGGTTTGAGGTTGGCCCGTGCGGCGTAGATCGCCGCCGAGTAGCCGGCCGGGCCGGAGCCCAGGATCAGAACCTGGGCGTGCGTGGTGGAGGTGCTCATGGCGTGGATGTGGGGGCGCGGAAGGTGGGTTGCAAGCGCTGCGGCGGGCAGTGCCAGGGCGTGTCGAGCGGTGCCGGGAACCAGCTATGCTCGCGCCTGCGGAAGAATTCGACCGCAATCATTCTAATAATTGCAGGAAAACCAGCTGATCGAGGGGATGTCTGATGTCGATGTTGTCCAACCTGGACCTGATTCGCCGTGTGCCGCTGTTCTCGATGCTGACCAACGAGCAGGCGCGTGCGGTGGCGGATGGCGTGGTGAAACGCCGCTACCGCCGTGGTGAGATCGTGGTCGAGCAAGGCAAGAAGAGCAATGCGCTGTTCATTCTCCTGAACGGCCGTGCCCGTGTGCTGACCTCCGATTCGCGAGGACGCGAGGTCATCCTGGCGGTGCTGGAGGCGGGTGACTACGTCGGCGAGATGAGCCTGATCGACAACCAGCCGCACTCGGCCACCGTGCGCTGCGAGGTGCAATGCGACATGCTGATCCTCGGCCGCCCCGAGTTCGCACGTTGCCTGCCCGAGAACTCCAGCCTGTCTTACGCGATCATGCGCGGCCTGGTCACGCGGCTGCGCAGCGCCGACCGTCAGATCGAGTCGCTGGCCCTGCTCGACGTGTACGGCCGCGTGGCCCGCACGCTGCTCGACATGGCCGAAGAGGTCGACGGCGAGAAGATGATCCGCGGCAAGGTGTCGCGGCAGGACATGGCCAAGGTCGTCGGCGCTTCGCGCGAAATGGTCAGCCGCGTCATGAAAGACCTGGAAGAGCGCGGCGTGATCGAGACCCTGGAAAACGGCTCGGTGCTGCTGAAGAACCGCTTGCCCGAATGAGCGCTGGCCGGAGTCGGTGGATCCATGTGGCGTAGTGCGGTTCTCGGTGGAGCGGAGCGCGCCACACCGCCTGCAGCGGAAGGCCCGGCACAAGCCTCGTCGGTTCGCTCGCGGCTGAAGCTCGGTCTGTGGGCCGCTGCCTGGCTGGTGCTGACGCTGTCGCTGGCCACCCGGCGCGCCGAGGATCCCGGCTTCTCGACCACCGGCCAGGGCGGCCCGGTGCTCAACCTGCTCGGAATGCCCGGTGCCTGGCTGGCGGATGTGCTGCTGGTGCTGTTCGGTTTCTCGGCCTGGTGGCTGGTGGTGGCCGGCGCCCGGCACGGCCTGCTGGCCCTGCGTGCCCGCGTGAACCCCGATCTGGCCACGCCCACCGCCAGACATCGCGCGGCGCGATGGGGCGGCCTGCTGCTGCTGCTGTTGGCCAGCTGCGCATTGGAGTGGACACGCCTGTACGGCTGGGAACATCGCCTGCCCGGCCATGCCGGTGGGGTGCTGGGCTATGTGTTCGGCCCGTTGTCGATGCGCCTGGGTTTTGTCGCCTCGGGTGTGTTGTGGATCTGCACGCTGGTGGTGGCGCTGCCGCTGGCCCTGCGTTTCTCCTGGGTTGCCGCAGCCGACGGCCTGGGGGCCTGGATCGACAGCTATCGCGAGCGCCGCATCGAGAAGCGCGAGATCGCCGAGGACGTGCGCCTGGGCGAGCTGGCGCAGCGCGAACGCGAGATCGAGGTGGAAGAGGAGCGCGAGGAGTTCGAGGAGCACACCCCGCTGGTCATCGAACCGCCGGTGCTGGAGGTGCCGAAGTCCGAGCGTGTCGCCCGCGAGCGCCAGAAGCCGCTGTTCAGGGAACTGGCCGACAACAAGTTGCCGCAGATCGATCTGCTGGACAAGGTGCCGGCCCGCGTCGAGACCGTGACGCCCGAGTCGCTGGAGATGACCAGCCGCCTGATCGAAAAGAAGCTGGGCGACTTCGGCGTCGAGGTGCGCGTGATTGCGGCCCAACCCGGCCCGGTGATCACCCGCTACGAGATCGAGCCGGCCACCGGGGTGAAGGGCTCGCAGGTGGTCAACCTGGCCAAGGACCTGGCACGCTCGCTGTCGCTGGTGTCGATCCGCGTGGTCGAGACGATCCCCGGCAAGAACCTGATGGCGCTGGAGCTGCCCAATGCCAAGCGCCAGACCATCCGCCTGGCAGAGATCCTCGGCTCGCAGGTCTACAACGATGCGGGCTCGCTGCTGACGCTGGCGCTGGGCAAGGACATCATCGGCGCGCCGGTGGTGGCCGATCTGGCCAAGATGCCGCACTGCCTGGTGGCCGGCACCACCGGCTCGGGCAAGTCGGTGGGCATCAACGGCATGATCCTGAGCCTGCTGTACAAGGCCGAGCCGCGCGATGTGCGGCTGATCATGATCGACCCCAAGATGCTCGAGATGAGCGTCTACGAAGGCATCGGTCACCTGCTCTGCCCGGTGGTCACCGACATGAAGCAGGCCGCCAACGCGCTGAACTGGAGCGTGGGCGAGATGGACCGGCGCTACAAGGTGATGAGCAAGCTGGGCGTGCGCAACCTGGCCGGCTTCAACAAGAAGATCGACGAAGCCAGGGCGCGCGGCGAGTTGCTGCCCAACCCCTTCAGCCTGACGCCCGAGCAGCCCGAGCCGCTGGAGCGGCTGCCGCACATCGTGATCGTGATCGACGAGCTGGCCGACCTGATGATGGTGGTCGGCAAGAAGATCGAGGAGTTGATCGCCCGTCTGGCCCAGAAGGCCCGCGCGGCAGGCATCCACCTGATCCTGGCCACGCAGCGGCCCAGCGTGGACGTGATCACCGGCCTGATCAAGGCCAACATCCCCACGCGCCTGAGCTTCCAGGTCAGCAGCAAGATCGACAGCCGCACCATCCTCGACCAGATGGGCGCCGAGGCGCTGCTGGGCATGGGCGACATGCTCTACATGGCCTCGGGCACGGGCCTGCCGGTGCGGGTGCACGGCGCCTTCGTCTCGGACGAGGAGGTGCACCGTGTCGTCGAGGCCCTCAAGGCCAACGGCCCGCCGAACTATGTCGAGGGCATCCTCGAGGGTGGCACGCTGGACGGCGAGGGCGCTGAAGCCGGCGATGGCGCGGCCGGTGGCGGCGAGGCCGACCCGATGTACGACCAGGCGGTGGCCATCGTGCTGCAGAACCGCAAGGCCTCGATCTCGCTCGTGCAGCGGCATTTACGCATCGGATACAACCGCGCGGCCCGGCTGCTGGAACAAATGGAGCAGTCCGGACTCGTATCCAGCATGTCCACCAACGGCAACCGAGAGATCCTGTTGCCCAAGCGCGATGAATAGCTCCTGGGCGCGTGCCGGCGCCATGGCCGGCCTGCTGGGCCTGTCGTCGCTGGCCTGGGCGGATGCCGCCGATTCGATGCGTGCCTTCGTGCGCGAGGTGAAGGCGGGCCGTGCCGAGTTCACGCAGACCGTGACCTCGCCGGACGGCGCGAAACAGCGCCAGTCCTCCGGCAGCTTCTCGTTCGCCCGGCCCAACCGGTTCCGTTTCGATTACGCCAAGCCCTATCCGCAGACCATCGTCAGCGACGGCCAGAAGGTCTGGTACCACGACCCGGACCTGAACCAGGTCACCGTGCGCAAGGTGGCCGATGCGCTGGGCAACACGCCGGTGGCGCTGCTGGCCGGCACCGACATCGAGCGCGAGTTCGAGCTGAAGAACCAGCCCAGCGTCGATGGCCTGGAGTGGGTGCAGGCCACGCCGCGCGTCAGCGGCGGCACCGTGCAGTGGCTGAAGGCCGGCTTCAAGGGCAAGGCGCTGGTGGCGGTGGAGATTGCCGACAGCTTCGGCCAGCGTTCCATGCTGCGGTTCCCGAGCCTGAGCGCCGAGGCGGCCGTGCCGGCCGACACCTTCCGCTTCGCCGTGCCGGCCGGCGCCGACGTGTCGGAACAGTAGCGCCACAACGCAGCAGGGCGCCTCGCGGCGCCCTGGCGGATCCGATGCGTGCCGCTCAGTGCAACATCGCGTCCGCGTCCATCAGGCCCATGTCGGGTGCGGTCATCATCTGCTCGATGTCCATCAGGATCAGCATGCGCTCGTCGTCGCCGTGCTTGATCGTGCCCAGGCCGGTGATGTAGGTGGCCTCGATGGCTCCGTTGAACTCGGGTGCCGGCTTGATCTGGCCCGGGGCCAGTTCGAGCACGTCGCTCACCGAATCCACCACCATGCCGACCGTGCGGTGGCCGATGTTCAGGATGATCACCACGGTGAAGCTGTTGTACTGCACGTCGGGCAGGCCGAAGCGCAGGCGCATGTCGACGATCGGCACGATCACGCCGCGGAGGTTGACCACGCCCTTGATGAAGTGCTGGGTGTTGGCGATGCGGGTCGGCGGCTCGTAGCCGCGGATCTCCTGCACGCGCAGGATGTCGATGCCGTATTCCTCGCTGCCCAGCTTGAAGGACAGGTACTCGCGCGGCGCACCGGCCATGGCGGTGGGGCCGGTCGGGACGACGGCGCGGTTCTCGGTGGACGGGGTTGCGCTCATGCAATGCTCCTTGCGGTCTGCGGGCCGGGTGCGCATCACCCTGCCTCGGGTACGTGATCGCCAGTGTCGAGCCATGGCGCTGGCCGGCAAGCTCCGAAAAGGGGGAGGGCGGGCCGTCATTTCCAGCCGTTCGGCGCCTGCCACAATCCCGCCATGACCGGGCAGGACACCCTCTTCGACGACGCCGACGCTGGCCGCCTGCCGGGCGCCGTGCCGGTCGCCGCCGGGGCAGAGGCGCCCCTGGCCGAGCGCCTGCGCCCGCACCAGCTGGACGAGGTGATCGGCCAGACCCATCTGCTCGGCCCGGGCAAGCCGCTTCGCGTCGCCTTCGAGAACGGCCGGCTGCATTCGATGATCCTCTGGGGCCCGCCCGGGGTGGGCAAGACCACGCTCGCGCGACTGGTGGCAGGCGCGGTGGAGGCGCGCTTCATCGTCCTGTCGGCGGTGCTGGCGGGCGTGAAGGACATCCGCGAGGCCGTGGTCCAGGCCGAGGCGTCGCGCCGGGCGGGCCACCGCACCATCGTCTTCGTCGACGAGGTGCACCGCTTCAACAAGTCGCAGCAGGACGCGTTCCTGCCGCATGTCGAATCCGGCCTGTTCACCTTCATCGGCGCGACGACCGAGAACCCGTCGTTCGAGGTCAACTCGGCCCTGCTGTCGCGCGCCACCGTGCACGTGCTCAAGGGCCTGGAGGCCGAAGACCTGCAGCGCCTGTTGGACCGCGCCGCCGATCTCCTGCAGGCGCCGCCACTCGACCCCGCGGCCGCGCAACGCCTGATCGCCTATGCCGACGGTGACGCGCGCCGCTTGCTCAACGCCTACGAGAACCTGGTGGCCCAGGCCGGGCCGGTGGCGCGGCTCGACGAGGCCCAGCTCGAACGCTCGCTCGGCGAACAGCTGAGGCGCTACGACAAGGGCGGCGACCAGTTCTACGACACCATTTCGGCGCTGCACAAGGCCGTGCGCGGTTCGGACCCCGACGCCGCGCTGTACTGGTTCGCCCGCATGCTCGATGGCGGCGTGGACCCGCGCTACCTGATCCGCCGGCTGGTTCGCATGGCCAGCGAGGACGTGGGCAATGCCGACCCGCGCGCGCTTCGCCTGGCGCTCGATGCCGCCGACACCTACGAGCGCCTGGGCTCGCCCGAGGGCGAGCTCGCACTTGCGCAGGCGGTGGTCTACCTCGCGGTGGCGCCCAAGTCGAATGCGGTGTACAAGGCCTGGAACGCCGCGCGGGCCTTCGTCAAGCAGGATGGCACGCGCGCGGTGCCTGCCCACTTGCGCAACGCGCCCACCGCGTTGATGAAGTCGCTCGGCCATGGCCAGGGCTACCGCTATGCCCACGACGAGCCTGACGCCTTTGCCGCCGGGGTGAGCTACTGGCCGGAGGATCTCGCCCCGCCCGTCTTCTACGAGCCCGTGCCACGCGGTCTCGAACTGCGCATCGGCGACAAGTTGTCCGATCTGCGCCGCCGCAACGCCGAGGCACGCGGCGAGTCGCCAGAGGCCGACTGAGCCCTCAGCTACGGGGGAAAGTCCGGAAGGTCCGCACCCCCCCGGTTCCTACAATCGGCCCAGCCTGCGCAGACGCGGGACTCGTCAGCCCCTGGCCCTCCCTGGCCCTCGGCAACCCACAGGAGACCCCACGATGGACATCTTTGTGCAACAGATCATCAACGGTCTGGTGCTGGGGAGCATGTATGCGCTCGTGGCACTGG
>JADMKA010000047.1 GCA_018780145.1 Vitreoscilla sp.
TGCGCATCATGGCCCACATCAGCGGCGACCCGGGCCTGACCAAGGCCTTTGCCGAAGGCATGGACGTGCACCGTGCGACCGCCGGCGAGGTCTTCGGCATCGAGCCCGCCAGCGTCACGCCCGAGCAGCGTCGCTACGCCAAGACCATCAACTTCGGGCTGATCTACGGCATGGGCGCCTTTGGCCTGGCGCAGAGCCTGGGGATCGACCAGAAGGCGGCGCGCAACTACATCGACCGTTACTTCGAGCGTTTCGCGGGCGTCCGGCGCTACATGGAAGACACCCGCCAGTCGGCACGCCAGAAAGGCTATGTCGAGACCCTCTTCGGCCGCCGCATTTACCTGCCCGAGATCAACGGCGGCAACGGGCCGCGCAAGGCCGGCGCCGAGCGCCAGGCCATCAACGCGCCGATGCAGGGCACCGCGGCCGACCTGATCAAGCTGGCGATGATCGCCGTGCAGGGGGCGATCGACGGCGAGCAGCGCGCCACCCGCATGGTGATGCAGGTGCATGACGAGCTGGTGTTGGAGGTGCCCGAGGCCGAGCTGGCGTGGGCCAGGGACGCGGTGCCACGGCTGATGGCCGGTGTCGCATCCTTGAGCGTCCCGCTCCTTGCCGAGGTCGGCGTCGGTGCCAACTGGGACCAGGCGCACTGAGGTTTTCCCTCGGTCGACCCAGGCGCCACCTTGGTGTTTACCGGCCTGTCGGCGCAGGCCCGGATCATGCATGATGGGTTGAACACTCACCGTGGCCGCTGCCGTGTCGAACCCCTTTCAGATCCTCTGTCTGTGCCACCCGCCGCCCGACCTGATGACCTCGGCCTTCGGGCCCTTCGTGGTCCAGCCCTGTTCCAGCCTCGAGGAGTTGGCCAACCAGTTGCATGTCCTGCAGCGCGACGCCGTGCTGATCGACCTGAGGCGTGTGGGTGGCGTCGACCGCCTGGTGCAATGGGCCGGGCTGCCGCGTGCGGTGCTGGAATCGGCTGTTGTCGTGGTGGGGCCCGAGCCCACACCGGCGATGTGCCTGCGGCTGATGCAGGCCGGCGCGCGCGACGTGCTGTCCAACCGTGAGGCCACGCCCGAGGCGCTGGGCCGCGTGCTGCGCCTGGCCATCGAGCGCAAGCGCATCGACGACACCGCGCGCCGTGCCTACAGCATCGACCTCACCACCGGCCTGCCCAACCACAACCAGCTGCTGGAGCACATGAACCACCTGCTGGCACTGCGCGAGCGTGAACCCGCCTCGATGGCGCTGATCGTGCTGCACCTCGACGGCTTCCGCGCGGTCGAGGCCTCGCTGGGGGCCGAAGCGGCCAACGTGCTGCGCCGCAAGGCGGCAGTGCGCCTGCGCGCCTCGCTGCGGGCCAGCGATGTGGTGGCCTCGCTGGGGCC
Source organism: Vitreoscilla sp. (assembly GCA_018780145.1). Lineage (GTDB taxonomy): Bacteria > Pseudomonadota > Gammaproteobacteria > Burkholderiales > Burkholderiaceae_C > Ideonella. The sequence continues at coordinate 1,392 of JADMKA010000047.1, forward strand.
GGACATGTTCGCCGTGCTGCTGGCCTGGATCGACGCCGACGAGGACGCCGAGCATGTCGCCCGCAAGCTGCTGCAGTCGGTGAACCAGCCCTTCAGCGTGGCCGGCCAGGACGTGCCGGTCGGCGCGCGGGTGGGTGTGAGCCAGTACCCCGCACAGGGCAAGGACGCGCAGACGCTGTTGCGACATGCCGTGGGCCAGGCCTCTGGCGGCGGCATGGGCCGCTTGCTGGGCCAGGCCGCCGCGGCCAACGACGAGAAGTGAACTGGAGCACCCGGTGCCGGGGTACCGGCCCCACCCGCCGGGCGGGTCACGCGGCCACTTCGGAGCGGCCGTGCGCTGGCCGCGTTTCGTGGGGCACCCGGTGCGGGGGTACCGGCCTCAATGGTTGGCGAAGCCTTCGAGCACGTTGACCACGTTGACGCCGACCTCGGCCACCGCGTAGCCGCCTTCCATGGTGAAAACGGTGGGCAGGCCGACGCCGGCCAGGTCGTGGCCGATCTGCAGGTAATCGGCGCTGGCCAGCGTGAAGCGCGAAATGGGGTCGCCCTCGAAGGTGTCCACCCCCAATGGCACGACCAGCGCTTCGGCGCCGAAGTGGCGGACCGCCTCCAGAGCGTGGGCCAGCGCCTGGCGCCAGGTGGCGAAATCGGTGCCCGCCGGCAGCGGCAGGTTCAAGTTGAAGCCTTCGCCAGCGCCGTGGCCACGCTCGTCGGCATGGCCCAGGTAGAACGGGTACTCGGTGCGTGGGTCACCGTGAATGGAGACCGTCAGCACATCGGCCCGTGGCTCGAAGATGGTCTGCGTGCCGTTACCGTGGTGGTAGTCGACGTCCACGACGGCCACCCGCAGCGCGCCGGCCTCGCGCAGGGCCTGGGCGGCCAGTGCGGCGTTGTTGAGGAAGCAGTAGCCGCCGAAGAAATCCGGCCCGGCATGGTGGCCGGGCGGGCGGGTCAGGGCCATCGCGGCGCGTGGGCCACCGGGCGCCGCGATGGCGCGGGCGGCGTCGATGGCACAGGCGGCCCCGGCGAGCGATGCCTCCCAGGTGCCGGCGGTCAGCGGCGAGCCGCTGTCGAAGGAGTACAGGCCCAGGCGTGCGGCGAAGTTGGCGGGCGCCACATCGTGGCGAAACCCCCGGATCGGCCAGACCGAAGGCAGGGCATCCAGCTCGGCGTTCGACGGATCCAGCGCGACCCATTCGTCCCACGCCCCGGCGAGGAAATCCAGGTACCGCGGCGCGTGGACGCGGCGGATCAGCGCCATGTCCGGCAGGCCCGGCTCGCGCAACGGCCCTTGGGGCCGCCGGGCGAGCTCCGCCATCACATGGCCCAGGCGCGCGGGCGACTCGTGGCAGGGCACCAGCTTGCCACGGAACATCTCGTGCCGGCCGGCGTGCCGGTGGTGCAGGGGGTTGTGGACGATGAGCACGCTGTGATCTCGTTCAGCCCGGTCGCCCGCGCCACCACACGAACGCCCCCATCAGCAGGGCCGCTCCGGCAAGCAACCAGGCCCAGGGCGGCTCGTCCGGCGCGGGCGGCTCGGCGGCAGCCGCCGACGCGGCCCGGTCCTCACTGAAGGGGTTGAGGGCGGTGTGGCCAGCCTCGGATGGCGGGCCTGCGGGTGCAGGGGCGGCGGTCGCGAAACGAGCTGGCAGGCCGGAGCGCCCGGCGGTCTGCGGGCCATCGCGCCACTGCCAACTGGCACCGTCCCAGACCACGAAGGCCTCGTCGTCGTCATCGTCGCGGGCTGGCTGGAAGGGGCCGGTCCCGGGCTGCCGCGCCTCGCGGGGAACGAGAAGGATCTCGCGCCCCGGTTGCCGGCCGGCCAGAACCTCCAGGCCCAGCCCAACGGAGCCATCAGGGCCCTCCGCCAGCGACAGGCTGCGGCTGGCATCACCACCGGGGCGCCGCCACACCCCGCCGGCGCCGAAGCCGTGGTCCAGGCTGCCATCCGGTTTGATCCGCCAGAGTGCGGCTGTCTGCTCGCCCTGGCTGCCGATCAGGTTGCCGGCGATCCAGCAGCTGCCATCGGCCTGCGGCAGCAGGTCGGCCACCACCAGGCGCTGGCCGGCTGGTGCGGCGATGCTGCGGCCAGCGGGCCCCCAGCTGCTGTCGGGCAGGCCGTCGGCCTGCAGGCGCAGAACCACCGGGCTGCTCATTCCGCTGCCAACCGTGGTGGCTGCGATCCACAGCCGGTTGGAGGAGTCCACCCGCAGCGCGGCCACCATCACATCGGCGCCGCCGAAGGCCAGTTCGACGCGGCCAGCGCGCCCGAATCCAGGGTCCAGCTTGCCGGTCGTGGAGCGCCGCTCGACCAGGGCGGGGTCGTCGTCGTCGTTGATCCTCCACTGCGTGCCATTGTCGGAACGCACGGCCATGGGCCCGGCCAGCGCCAGGCCGGACCAGGCCGCCAACAGCAGCAGCAGTGCGGCGCGGGCGCCGATCACTTGTTGATGTCGCCCAGGCAGAGGTACTTCACCTCGACATAGTCGTCCATGCCCTGGTGCGCACCCTCTCGGCCCAGACCGGATTGCTTCACGCCCCCAAAGGGCACCTCGGCGGTCGAGATCAGGCCGGTGTTGACGCCGACCATGCCGTACTCCAGCGCCTCGCCGACACGGAAGATGCGGCCGATGTCGCGGCTGTAGAAGTAGCTCGCCAGGCCGAATTCGGTGGCATTGGCCAGCTCGACCACCTCGGCTTCGTCCTTGAAGCGGAACACCGGGGCCACCGGGCCGAAGGTCTCCTCGCGCGAGCACAACATGTCGCTGGTCACGTTGGCCAGCACGGTGGGGGTGTAGAAGCGCTCACCGATGCGTGTACCGCCCGCCACCACGGTGGCGCCCTTGGCCACGGCGTCGGCCACGTGCGACTCGACCTTGGCAATCGCCTGGTCGTCGATCATCGGGCCTTGGTTGACGCCGGCCTCGAAGCCATTGCCCACCTTGATGCCCTGGGCCTTTTCGGCCAGCTTGGCGACGAACTGGTCGTAAACGCCTTCCTGCACGTAGAAGCGGTTCGCGCAGACGCAGGTCTGGCCGGCGTTGCGGTACTTGCTGATCATCGCGCCTTCGACGGCGGAGTCGATGTCGGCATCGTCGAAGACGATGAAGGGCGCATTGCCGCCCAGCTCCAGCGAGACCTTCTTGACAGTCGGTGCGCATTGCGCGGCGAGGATGCGGCCGACCTCGGTGGAACCGGTGAACGACAGGTGGCGCACCACGTCGCTGGCGCACAGCACCTTGCCGACGGCAATGGACTGGTCGGCATCGGCGGTGACGATGTTCAGCACGCCGGCCGGCATGCCGGCGCGCTGCGCCAGCTCCGCCACGGCCAGGGCCGACAGCGGGGTGGCCTCGGCCGGCTTGATGACCACCGGGCAGCCGGCCGCCAGGGCCGGGGCCACCTTGCGGGTGATCATGCCGATCGGGAAATTCCACGGCGTGATCGCCGCGCAGACGCCGATCGGCTGCTTGATGACCAGGTAGCGCTTGTTGTTGTCGGTGGTCGGGATGGTCTCGCCATAGACGCGCTTGGCCTCTTCGGCGAACCACTCGATGAAGCTGGCCGCGTAGCCGACCTCGCCCTTGGCCTCGGCCAGCGGCTTGCCCTGCTCGGCGGTCATGATGCGGGCCAGGTCGTCGGCATTCGCATGCAGCAGGTGGAACCACTTCATCAGGATCGCGGCGCGCTCCTTGGCGGTCTTGTTGCGCCAGGCCGGCCAGGCCTTGTTGGCGGCGGCGATGGCCGTTTCGGCGGCTTCGGCGCCGAGGTTGGCCACGTCGGCCAGCTTCAGGCCGGTGGCTGGGTCGGTGACCTCGAAGCGGGCGCTGCCGGCGACCCACTCGCCACCGATCAGGGCGTCGGTCTTGAGCAGGCTGGGGTCGTTCAGGGTCGAGAGGGGCGAGGTCTTCATGTCCATGGGAGATCCTTTGCTGGGCTGACTCTAGCTCACGCCGCGGTGGCGGCGTCGAAGGCCTCGGCCAGGATCGCGAGGCCCTCGGCCAGCTGCGCGTCCGGCACGGTCAGCGGCACCAGGATGCGCAGCACATTGCCGTAGCTGCCGCAGGACAGCATCACCAGGCCGCGCTTGAGCGCCTCGGCGCAGACACGCTTGGTCAGGTCGGCATCCGGCTGGTGCAGGTCGCCGTTCTTGAACAGCTCCACCGCGACCATCGCACCCAGGCCGCGCACCTCGCCGATGCTGGCGTGCTTCTTGGCGATGGCCTTCAGGCCGGTCATCAAGGTCTCGCCGACGGCCTTGGAGCGGTCCAGCAGCTTCTCCTCCTCGAACACGTCCAGCACCGCCAGCGCAGCGGCGCAGGCCAGCGGGTTGCCGGCGTAGGTGCCGCCCAGCCCGCCGGGCAGCGGCTTGTCCATCAGCTCGGCCTTGCCGATCACGGCCGAGATCGGGAAGCCGCCGGCCATGGACTTGGCCATGGTGACGATGTCCGGCGCGACGCCCCACTGCTCGCAGGCCAGCCAGGTGCCGGTGCGGCCGGCGCCGGTCTGCACCTCGTCGGCGATGAGCACGATGCCGTGCTGGTCGCACAGCGCGCGCAGCGCCCGGGCGAACTCGGGCGGGGCGATGTAGAAGCCGCCTTCGCCTTGCACCGGCTCCAGGATGATGGCGGCCACGCGCTCGGCCTCCACGTCGTACTTGAAGATGTGCTCGAGCGATTTCAGCGAATCGGCCACCGACACGCCGTGCAGCGGGTTCGGGAACTCGGCGTGGTAGATCTCGGCCGGGAAGGGGCCGAAGCCGGCCTTGTACGGGGCGACCTTGCCGGTCAGCGCCATGCCCAGCAGGGTGCGGCCGTGGAAGCCGCCGCCAAAGGCGATCACCGCCTGGCGCTTGGTGGCGGCGCGGGCGATCTTGACGGCGTTCTCCACAGCTTCAGCGCCGGTCGACAGGAAGTAGGCCTTCTTGGCAAAGTCGCCCGGGGTCTTGGCGATCAGGCGCTCGGCCAGCTCGATGTAGGGCTCGTAGGCCAGCACCTGGAAGCAGGTGTGGTGCACCTTGTCGAGCTGGGCTTTCACAGCCGCCACGATCTTCGGGTGGCGGTGGCCGGTGTTGAGCACCGCGATGCCGCCGCCGAAATCGAGGTAGCGCTTGCCTTCCACGTCCCAGACCTCGGCATTCTCGGCCCGCTCGGCGACCACGTCGTAGGTCTGGCCCAGGCCGGTGGGCAGGGCGGCGCGGCGGCGGGCCATGATGGCGGCGTTGGTCTTGGCGGTGGCTTGGGGGTCGCGGTGCATGTCGGGCTCCTGAAAGGGCGGCGGCGCCGGGAAAAGCGCCAAGACTGCCACTCTAGGCCCGCCAGGGCAACCGCTACCATGTACAGCACCCGGCTTGGCGCGGCGCACTGTGCAGGCCGCGCACCCAGTACACCCACCATGCTGACCCTCCAACCCCAGGCCGCCACGCCCCTGGTCACCCAGATCGTCGACGGCCTGCGCCAGCAGATCGACCAGGGCGCGTTGCGCACCGGCGCCAAGCTGCCGTCGATCCGCCAGTTCGCGCAAGGCCACCAGGTCAGCGTTTTCACCGTGGTCGAGGCCTATGACCGCCTGGTGGCGCTGGGCTACCTGGTGTCGCGCCCGCACTCGGGCTTTTTCGTGCGGCAGCGGGCACCGGCGGACGAGCCGGTGAAGCCGAGCGTCGAGAGCCGCAGCTTCGACCAGCTGTGGTACCTGCGCAAGATCTTCGAGAACCGGCATCTGGCGGTGAAGGCCGGCTGTGGCTGGCTGCCCGGCGACTGGTTGTTCGAGGACGGCCTGCGCCGCGCCCTGCGCAGCCTGGCCGCCGACGAGGCTGAAACCGGCGGCTACGGCGACCCAAAGGGCTACCCGCCGTTGCGGCAGGCGATCTGCGAGGCATTGGCCGAGCAGCAGGTGAACCTGCCGGCGTCCCAGGTGCTGCTGACCCAGGGCTCCAGCCAGGCGCTGGACCTGTGCGTTCGCCGCCTGGTGCGTGCCGGCGACGCGGTGCTGGTGGACGACCCCGGCTACGCCAACCTGCTGTTCTCGCTGCGCTTCCAGGGCGCCCGGCTGCTGGGCGTGCCGCGCACGCCGCAGGGCTACGACCTGGTGGCGCTGGAGAAGCTGATCGTCGACCACCGGCCCAAGGTCTTCTTCACCCAGCCCCGGCTGCAAAGCCCCACCGGCTCGGTGGCCCCGCTGGCTCACCTGCACCGTGTGCTGCAACTGGCCGAGGCGCACGACTTGACGCTGGTCGAGAACGACATCTATGTCGACCTGGATCCGCAGCCACGGCCTTCGCTGGCCAGCCTGGACCAACTGGCCCGCGTGATCTACATCGGCAGCTACTCGAAGACCATCTCGCCCAACATCCGCGTCGGCTTCGCCGCCGCCCACCCGGATCTGCTGGAGGATCTGGCGCAGCTGAAGATGATCTCCGGCCTGACCTCGGCCGAGTTCGGCGAGCGGCTGGCCCATGGTGCCGTGCTGGACGGCCGGCGCCGCAAGCACCTGAAGGCCCTGCGCGAGCGCCTGGCCGAGGCGCACCAACGGGTGGGCGGCATGCTGGCCGGCCTGGGCTTCGAGCTGTTCGCCGAGCCCAAGGCCGGGATGTTCCTGTGGGCCCGCCACCCGCGGCTGACCGACACCGTGGCGCTGTCCAACCTGGCCGCCGGCCACGACATCATGCTGGGCCCGGGCTACCTGTTCCGGGCCGATCTCCAGCCCACCGACTGGATGCGCTTCAACGTGGCCTTCTCAGGTGACGAGCGGCTGCGTGCCTTCCTGGCGCGCGAACTGGGATAATCGGCGGCTCACTTTCCCCACGAAAACGCAGGAAGAACGCCCGGATGAAAGCCTCCGAGATCCGCCAGACCTTTTTGAAGTTCTTCGAATCGAAGGGCCACACCATCGTCGGCTCCTCGCCGGTGGTGCCCGGCGACGACCCGACGCTGCTGTTCACCAACGCCGGGATGAACCAGTTCAAGGACGTGTTCCTGGGCTTCGACAAGCGGCCCTACAGCCGGGCGACGACCAGCCAGAAGTGCATCCGCGCCGGCGGCAAGCACAACGACCTGGACAACGTGGGCTACACCGCGCGGCACCACACCTTCTTCGAGATGCTGGGCAACTTCTCTTTCGGCGACTACTTCAAGCACGACGCCATCCAGTACGCGTGGGAGCTGCTCACCGTGCACTTCAAGCTGCCCACCGAGAAGCTCTGGGTGACTGTCTACGCCGAGGACGACGAGGCTTACGAGATCTGGAACAAGGTGGTGGGCGTGCCGGCCGAGCGCATCGTGCGCATCGGCGACAACAAGGGCGCACGCTACGCCAGCGACAACTTCTGGATGATGGGCGACACCGGCCCCTGCGGCCCCTGCACCGAGATCTTCTACGACCACGGCGAGGGCATCCCCGGTGGCCCGCCAGGCAGCCCGGACGAAGACGGCGACCGCTACATCGAGATCTGGAACAACGTCTTCATGCAGTTC
>JADMKA010000181.1 GCA_018780145.1 Vitreoscilla sp.
CGAGCGCGGCATCGTGCTGATCTTCGACGAGGTGTTCGTCGGCTTCCGGCTGGCGCCTGGCGGCGCGCAGGCGTACTTCGGCGTGCGCGCCGACATGGTCACCTACGGCAAGACGCTGGGCGGCGGCCTGCCGGTGGGCGTGGTCTGCGGCCGGCGCGACCTGATGAAGCGCTTTCGCGAGGACCGCCCAGCGGACCTCTGTTTCGCCCGCGGCACCTTCAATGCCCACCCCTACGTGATGGGCGCGATGTCGGCCTTCCTCGACCACCTGGAGACCGAGGCCGCGCAGTCGCTGTACCTCGGGCTGGACGCGCAGCAGGACCGCCGCGCTGCCGAGCTCAACCACCGGCTGGCCGATGCCGGCCTGCCGGTGCGGGTGGCGAACCTGTCGACCATCTGGACGGTGACCTACACCCAGCCCTCGCGCTACAACTGGATGCTGCAGTTCTACCTGCGCGAGCAGGGCCTGCTGCTGAGCTGGGTGGGCAGCGGCCGGCTGATCTTCAGCCTGAACTTCGGCGATGCCGACTTCGAACGCGTCTGCCAGCGCTTCGTCGCCGCTGGCCGCGCGATGGCCGCCGACGGCTGGTGGTGGCAGGCACCGGGGCAGACGGACAAGACCATCCGCCGCGGCATCCTGCGGGAGATGCTGGCTCGCCGGTGAGCGCGCCGGCGCAACGATCAGGGTGCGCGCTGACGACGGCCAGTGATGGCCGGCCAGACATCGGTTTCGTGCAGCGCGCAATCGGGTGTCGTCCGGGCGGCCTTGCGGCGCAGGTTGCCCTCCGGCGTCAGGTGCTGGATGAAGAAGCAGGTGTAGCTGTCGAAGAAGCGTTCCTCCGCCCAGTCCGGGTCGGTCGCGTCGGCGTACTGGACGAACACCTGAGCTCGGCTGCCGGTGTGCACGCCCAGCTCCAGGAACCGCATCCGCAGCGCCAGGCCGAAGTTCGGGTGGTGCACATCGAGACACCGCAGCGGCGCTGGTTCGAAGCAGAGGCCGGCGTTCTGGTCCGCGCCGGCCCGGGCCACCGTCAGGCCCAGCGGCACGATCCGGCCGCGCTCGGGGTCGGTGGGTGCCCGCTCGTAGCGCAGCCAGACCGGTGGGTCGTCCTCGTCCAGTTCGGACAGGGCGCTGCCTTCGGTGAGAAACACGGGGTCGACCCGGTCGAAGTGGCAGTGGTAGTCGTAAGCCGATCCGTCGCCCAGGCAGGAGGGGAACTCCAGCGGCAGTTGGACGATGCGCTGGAGGGCGGTGGCCGTGGCCTCCTTCAGCACGAGCAGGTCGCGCAGCTGGTCATGGTCGTAGCTGGTCTGGGCCTGGATGGCGAAGACGGCGCGCGGCTTCGACGAGCTCGCGGCATAGGGCTCGCCGGCCGTCGCAACGCGTGCCTGATCCGGCATGAGGGCGGTGAGGATGCTCAGGGAGCCGCGTGACTTGCCGAGCAGGAAGATGTTGTCGGCATCGACGCCCAGATCGTCGGCACGCCAGCGGACCCACTGGACTGCGGTGGCAATGTCGGTGTTGGCAACGTCGAACTCCGGCCGATCGGGTTCCGGTGGCGGCGGCGGGGGTGGCGGGCGGTACGGGATGCTGACCCTCGGATGCCGGAACTCGACGGACATGAACGCGAACCCGTTGCGCAGGGCAGGGCGAACCCGTGTCTCCAGCGCGGGGTAGTTGCCGTCGCGGCCCTTGACGTCCATCGCCTGGGTCGACCCGTTGCCGTGTGCCCAGATGATCAAGGGCAGTTTCTGGCTCGGCGGAAAGTCGGCCGGCCGGTACAACTCGAACCGGCGGTCCAGTTGCACATTGCCGGGCTTGCCGAACGCTTTCTCGACCCAGCTCAGGTAGGTGCCGTAGCAAAGGTCCACCAGCCGCACGGCCCGTTCGCCGACGGCATCGAACGGCTCGTACAGTGCGATGAACGGGTTCCTGTTGTCCGCGACCGGAGGCACCGGCTGGCACGGCACGTAGACAGCCGCCGCACCCATCGGAAAGGCGAGCAGCCAACCCAACCACAGTCGCGCCGCCATGCGGCTCGCGATGGCGAACACCTGGTCGTCGATGCGCATGCCGAGTCTCCTGTGCCAGGACGTGGGAAGTCATTCCCGGACGGGTGGATTCCCGTCCTTGCCTGCTCGGACGTTGGTCAGGGCGCAAAGAGGACATGCCGCATGAAGGCGCCTGCGGCGGGCGGTTCGGGCGCGGGCCGGCGAGCCCGCTGGCGCTCAGTGCTGCCGGGCGTGGGGCATCGGGTCGATGCGCTCGCCGCGCAGCAGGTGCAGCGGGGCCTTGTGGTACAGCCAGATGTCGTGGAACGGGTCGGTCAGGATCTTGGTCATCCAGACCAGGCCCGTCTGCACATCGCGCAGGAAGAACAGGTGAACCGTTCGGAACAGCAGGCCGCCCACGCCCAGCGCCAGCCAGAAGATGCCGACATCGTGCAGGTACCCGCTCCAGCCGTCGGCCGGCTGGATCCAGCCGCCGAGGCTGGGCGACAAGGCCAGCAGCACCGGGCCGATGACCCAGATCGCCATCAGCACCAGCTTGCGCCGCAGGTTGTAGCCGACCTTGATCGCTTCCTTGTGCTCGTGGGTGGCCTGGTTCACCTCGTCGTAGCCCTTGGGCTCGAAGAAGAAGTGGCCCGCCTGGCGGCTGCTCATCGAGACACCCCAGGCCAGCAGCGCGGCGCTGGCCGGGTCGATGAACAGCAGCCCATAGGCCACCACGAAGCTGAGTGCGCTCAGCAGATGCAGCGACTGGTTGATGCGGCAGTGGTGGTAGTAGCGGTGGTCGTCCCAGCGTTGGGTCTCGAGGGCGCGCAGAAACTCGTTCACGGGTTCTCCTGGTCCGGGGAAATGACGGCAGCATGTCGCCCACGTGTGAAGCTGTCGTGACGGGGCTGTCATCGGGCTGCCTCATCGGCGCGTCACCATCGCACGATGCTGCACCTGCCGCCTGATGAGATCGTGGTGGACGAGTTCCCGCCGGAGCGCCGCTCGCTGCGGATCTCGGTCGTCACCGAGACCTACCCGCCTGAAGTGAACGGCGTGGCGCGCACCATCGCCTGCGTGGTCGACGGCCTGCGCGCGCGCCAGCACGAGCTGCAGCTGATCCGCCCGTCGCAGGCGCGCGGCGAGCCGGCCGAAACCAGGGAGCGCTTCCACGAGGTGCTGATGCGCGGCCTGCCGATCCCGCGCTACCCGCACCTGCGCGTGGGCGTGGCCTCCAAGCGCACGCTGGTGGGCCTGTGGACGCGCCGCCGCCCGGACATCGTGCACATTGCCACCGAGGGCCCGATGGGCTGGTCCGCGCTGCAGGCCGCCACCCACCTGAAGCTGCCGGTGTGCTCGGACTTCCGCACCAACTTTCACGCCTACAGCAAGCACTACGGGGTGGGCTGGCTGCACAAGCCCATCATGGCCTACCTGCGCAAGTTCCATAACCTGACCCAGCGCACGATGACGCCAGACGTTGGCCTGCAGCGCGAGTTGCAGGGCTACGGCTTCCAGAACGTGGTGGTGGTGGCACGCGGCGTGGACACGGCGCAGTTCAACCCGGCCCACCGCAGCGAGGCGCTGCGCCAGCGCTGGGGGGTGGCGCCGGGCGACCTGGTGCTGGCGCACGTGGGGCGCATCGCCGCCGAAAAGAACCTCGCCACCCTGGCCGACGCCTACGACGCGGTGCGCCAGCGCGACCCGCGCGCCCGCCTGGTGATGGTGGGCGACGGGCCAGCACGCAAGGAGTTCATGGCCCGCTGCCCGCGCGCCATCTGGGCCGGCCTTCAACACGGCAGCGAGCTCTCGGCGCACTACGCCAGCAGCGACCTGCTGCTGTTCCCCAGCCTCACCGAAACCTACGGCAACGTCACGCCCGAGGCCATGGCCAGCGGCGTGCCGGTGCTCGCCTTCGACTATGCCGCCGCGAGCCGCCTGGTGCAGCCGCAGATCAACGGCCTGCTCGCTCCGTTCGGCAACGCGTCCGAGTTCGTGCGCATGGCTGTCGATCTGGCGCAGGACCGCGAGGGCCTGCGGGTGATGGGCCGCCAGGCGCGGGCCGCCACCGAGACGCTGGGCTGGGACCGCATCATCGACAACCTGGAGTCGATCTACCACGCCCTCGTGCAGGCCGCGCCGGCGCCGCGGGCGGCGGCGTCAGGTGCCGGCTGGCGCGCGCAGGGTGCCTGAACGGCGCCAGATCAGCAGCGCCATCGCGGCGGCGATCAACCCGCCGAACCCCATCATCAAGGGCACCAGCGGCACCTGCAGGGCCAGCAGGCTCGCATAGCTGCCCAGCATCAGCAGGATGCTCAGGTTCTCGTTGAAGCCCTGCACCGCGATCGAGCGGCCGGCCGTCAGCAGCACATGGCCACGGTGTTGCAGCAAGGCATTCATCGGCACCACCAGGATGCCCCCGACGATGCCGGCCAGGGCCAACAGCGGCAGTGCCGGGCCGACGCGCTCTAGCGGCGCCATCGCCACGACCAGGCCACCCATCAGGATGCCCGCCGGCAGCACACGCCAAGCCTGCCGCAGGGGCACGAAGCGCCCCGCCGCCGCCGCCCCGGCGACCACGCCCACGGCCACCATCGCCTGCAGGTAGGCGGCGCGGTCCAGCCCCAGGCCCAGGCGCTCCACCGCCCAGCGCAAGACCGCGAACTGCAGGGTCGCCCCGACACCCCAGAACAAGGTGGTCACGGCCAGGGACAGCCCGCCTTGCATGTCGCGCCACAACCGCCGGTTGGCGGCGAAGAAGTCGCGCACCAGGTGCCACGGGTGGATCGACGTGCGTGCGTAGCGCGCGCCGCTGTCGGGCACGCCGATCTGCAGCAGCGCGGCCAGGGCGTAGACGAGCCACACGGCCAACAGCGACGCCATCAAGGGGTGCCCGTGGGCCTGGACCGCGCTGCGCCACAGGTCGGAGACCAGCGCGCCACCGAGCACCGTGCCGAGCAACGCGGCACAGACCACCGACACCTCGATCCAGCCGTTGGCGGCCACCAGCCGGTGCGCCGGCACCATCTCGGTCACCAGGCCGTACTTGGCTGGCGCATAGGTGGCCGCACCCAGGCCGACGACGCCATAGGCCGCCACCGGGTGCATGCCGGCGAACAGCGCCAGCACCCCCAGCATCTTGACGCCGTTCATCCAGGCCATCAGACGGGCCTTCGGCAGGGCGTCGGCAAGCGGGCCGATGAAGGGCGCCAGCAGCACGTAGGACAGCGTGAAGGAGAACTTCAACAGCGGCGCCCACCAGGCCGGCCGCCCCAGCTCGTCCAGCCACGCCATGGCGACGATCAGCAAGGCGTTGTCGGCCAGCGCGGACGCGAACTGGGCCGCGATCAGGAGGTGGAAACCAGGGGGCATGCGGTGGGGCGGGCTCGCCCCGCCCCATGCGGATGGGGGCACGGCCCGATTGGAGCGGCCCGGCATGCCAACCCGATGTCGGTTCGGCGACAAGCGCGTGACAGGCCACGCGATCGAGGCCCGCCGGCACGGCCGTGTCCTAACTGCGTCGTCCCCACCGTCTGGGCGGACAGGGACCCCCTGCATCGCCGATTCATCGGCAAGGAGGTTCCGCTCACCCCATGTCAGGGAGAACCACCATGAACGCATCGAGCCGCGCCACCCGCCGGGACATCCTGAAGACGATCGGAGTTGCCAGCCTGTTGGGAACGCCCGCCGCACCGCTGATGGCCCGCCGCCACATCGCGGCGGGTAACACCAATGTGTTGTGGCTGATGTCGGACGAGCACAGCCCCTTTGTCGCTGGCTACGCCGGGAACAGGGTGGTCCGGACACCTCACCTCGATGGGCTGGCCCGGAAAAGCGTCGAGTTCAGCGCCTGCTACACCCCCGATCCGATCTGCGTTCCGGCTCGCAAGGCGTTCAGCACCGGAAAGATGGCCTCCAACCTGAGCCTCTCCCCCAGCCCCTGCGAAGCCATGGGGCCCTACTTCACGCGCATGGGCTTCGAGACCGGGTGGTTCGGCAAGCAGGGCTGGGAAGACCTGGGCAATCGTTTCGGCGACGAGGGAGAAAGCTGCGACAAGGTCGTCGATCAACGGTTCCATGACGCCGGGATGCCTCGCCCGGAGTCGACGCGGCTCGTCGAGGACGCCGCGCTGGCGTACTGGGGAACCGATCTGAACGAGGACACGGTGGCCACCGACCAGGCCCTGGCGTTCCTGGACCGCGTCGGGTCCAGGCGCTTCTTTCTCGGCGTGTCCTACGTGAAGCCGCACTTCCCGTACTGCATCCAGCCCGAGTACCACGCGCTGTATGCGGCCAGCCCGGTACCGCGCCCCAGGGTGACCGATGCGATGCTGAACAACCTGAGCACCGCCATGAAAGAGGACCGGATCACGTTCGGGATCGACCAGCTGACGCGCGCCCAGTCGGACTTCGCCCGCGCGGTCTACTACGGCATGGTCAGCTACATGGACGAGCAGGTCGGCCGCGTTCTCGCCAGGCTGGACCAGCTGGGACTGCGGGGCAACACCCTCGTTGTCTACATGTCGGACCACGGCGAGATGCTGGGCCAGCACGGCATCTGGTACAAAAACGCGTTCCTGGAGGGCTCGGCCCGCGTGCCCTTGCTGGTGTCGCTGCCGGGCACCTTGCCTCCCCCGCTGCGCCCCCGAATCGCCGCCCCGGTGAACTCGATCGACATCTTCCCGACCTTGTGCGAGGCCTGTGGCCTGCAGCCACCGGACACGGTGGAGGGGCAGAGCCTGCTGCCCCTGATGGACGGCCGCGATCCGGGCACGCAGCGCGTGGCCTTTTCGGAGAACCGGCGCCGCGGCATACCGTCACGCATGATACGAACCGGCGAGTACAAGTACTGCTACTACGAGGACGGCGTCGAACAGCTCTACGACATGCGCGGCGCAGACCGCGATGTGGAGGGCACCAACCTGGCGGCCGACCCGGCCCATGCGGCACTGAAGGCCGATCTCAAGCAGCGGGCTCTCGAAGGTTGGAATCCGGACGGCCTGTTCGACGACAACGGTTAGGAGGCTGTCGGGCTGTGCGTCGGTCGCGATGACCTGCTCCAGGCTTCGATGCCCGATGTCCTCGTTTGGCCGCGCTGCCCGTCTGAGTGGTCATGCACCGGTCGACAGGTCTGCCATGGGGACCACGATCGGCCGCACAGCCCACGCCCAAGAGCGGCGGCGTGGTGTTTGCAGATCGCTCGAAACCCAAGCAGGAGAAATCCATGAAGAACTTGTCTGTCATGTTGGCCATCGCCGCCTCTGCCTGTGCTGCCGCACAGGCCGCCCCGCCGTCCAAGTACGGGTTGATCGAATGCACCGTGGCGCTCTGCGGGGGGGCGCCCGAAGACACGGGGCTGTACGTGCTTCGTTCCGGTTGGGTGAACGTGGCGCCGGGCGGCGAGACGACAGTCTCGGTCCGACACCTGTTCGAACGGGCAACCGGCACCACCCTGGCCTTCAAGCGCCTGGAACTGCACTACGCGAGGCCGTTCGGCATCCAGACGGGAGCGGCGACCTACGTCGGCCACTTCACCACCGACGCGGATGGCAACTACCGCGGCCCGGTGTTCAAGGCGGTGTCGGGCCAGGCGGTCCAATTCTCCAAGGGCGAACGCTATGCCGGCACCTTCGTCGTCACCGATCCGATTCGTCCCAGCGCAGGGCCAAGCTCGCTCACCAACCCCCAACTGATCGCGGGCTTCGAGATCAGCGACTGATCACCGGGCTGGCGCGTTCACGCCTGCATGAACGCCAGCAGCAGCATCCGCGCCTTGGACCAGTCACGCCGGACGGTGCGGGTGGTCAGGTCCAGGGCCTCGGCGATCTCGGCGTCGGAGTAGCCGCCGAAGTAACGCATCTCGACCACCTGGGCCAGGCGCGGCTCGGCCCTCGCGAGATCGTCCAGGGCCTCGTGGACCTGGAGGATCTGCTCGCCACCCAGAGGCAGCGCGGCGCGAACCTGGGTGTCGAGCGTGATCTGGGCCAGATCCGGCCCCCCGCGATGCAGCGCCTGGCGTTCGCGAACGGCGTCGATGATCACCGAGCGCATGACCTGCGAAGCGTAGGCAAAGTAGGCGCGCCGGTCCTCGGCGCGCAGTTCACCGCCGCGTACAAACCGGAGGTAAGTCTCGTGGACCAAGGCGCTCGTCTGCAGCAAGACATCGCGGCCGCCGTCCCGCAAGCGGGAACGAGCCAGCTTGCGCAGTTCGCCGTAGGCGGCAGAGAACAAGGCATCGCGGGCCTGGGCATCACCCGCAGGAATCCGCCTGATGAGCTCACTCAGTGTGTCCATCGACCTGCCCTCCCTGAGCCACGATGCGTGGTGCAAATTGAAGCACGCTCGCGGGCCTACGGCAAACCCGGTCGATGCCACCTCTTTGCCTCGCCAGGCGCCAGTGACATAGTGGCGTGACCATGACCGACCCTTCGCCGCGCCTGCGCGGGCTGGACCGCGTGCTCGACGAGTCGCCCGAGCCGGAGCCGCCATCCGGCCGGGCCTGGCTCGATGCGTTGCAGGCCCAACCCGACCGCGCGGCTGACAGCCTCCGGACCCTGCTTGCCGAGCCGGTGCCGGCCCCGCAGGCCAAGGGGGGGTGGCTGGACGCCACGACAGCGTCCGCGGGCGAGCTGGTGGGCGCCTACCGGCTGCTGCGCGAGCTGGGTTCGGGCGGGATGGGTTCGGTGTGGCTGGCGCAGAGGGT
>JADMKA010000009.1 GCA_018780145.1 Vitreoscilla sp.
TGCTGGCTCCATTACGCCGAACATCGGTGGCTCCATTACGGCGGTCGGTGACAGCTCATTCTGCCTTGCCCGCGCGTGGCGTTCCGATGTTGGCGGCGCCTCAATTCGAACGTTAGATTTCCAAAACACAATCCATGCCACTCGGAGCGCTATGGACCTCGTAACACAAAGCCTATTGACGTCCTTCGCAAAGGAGGAATCGCTACCCGGTGATCTGGACGAGGCGGTCCTCTTCGAACACTTCGTCAATTTCGCCGCTGTCTCTAACGAGTATGGCGATGAGTTTGATGTTGAAGACCTTCACACAGGAGGCGGAGAAGACCTTGGAATTGATGGCCTCGCTATCCTCGTCAATGGAAACCTCGTTTCAGACAAAGACGAGGTAGATGATCTAGCCATAGCGAACAAGTACTTAGAAGTTGAAGTAGTTTTCTGTCAAGCCAAATCAGGTGGCAACTTCACTGGCAGTGAGATTTCCAACTTCTTTTTCGGAGTAAAGGACTTCTTTTCGACCAAGCCGGCCTTTCCTAGAAATACCGAAGTTGCGCAAAAGGAGGCGCTTGTAAAGGAGATATACAAGAAAAGTTCATTATTCAAGCGTGGGAATCCGACGATACGGATGTACTACGCAACCACCGGCAAGTGGCAGGACGACGCGAAACTTGTCGCTAGAATTGAGAATGAGAAAGATACACTTCTCGAACTGAATATTTTCAAGGAAGTCAACTTTACCCCGGTCGATGCGCGGGCACTTCAGCGTCTCTATGCAAGCGCGAAAAATCGCCTCTCAAAGTCCATCGAATTTACAAGCAAGGTGACACTGCCGACACTTCCGGGAATTCAGGAGTCTTACTTGGGGTATCTTCCGGCGGAGCAATACCTAAAGCTAATTATCGACGACTCAGGAAACATCGTTCGAGGCCTGTTTTACGACAACGTTCGAGACTTTCAGGGAAATAATCCTGTTAACCACGAAATGGACGAAACCCTGAAGTCGCCTGCGCAACAGTTTTTTGTGCTCATGAATAACGGCGTCACCATTGTCGCCGATTCAATTAGCAAGACTGGCGACACTTTCACGATTGAAGACTATCAGATCGTGAACGGCTGCCAGACTAGCCACGTGCTATTCAATAATATCTCCAACCTCAATAGTCCGGTTCATATTCCGGTAAAGCTGATAGTTTCCCAGGACGGAGAAGTCAAGAACAGAATCATCAAAGCGACAAACCGCCAGACGCCAGTGAAGACTGAAGAACTCACAGCGCTGACCGACTTCCAGAAGGCGCTTGAAGACTATTACACAGCCATCACTGGCGACTGTCGTCTGTTCTACGAAAGGCGGTCTCAGCAGTACCGGTCGACTCCTGGCATTGAGAAGATTCGGATCGTAAGTATCTCGAATCAAATACGTTCGTTCGCCTCGGTATTCTTGGGCCTGCCGCACCAAGCAAGCCGCTACTACGGGACTCTTCTAAGCAGCATCGAATCGAAGATCTTTGTCCCGGGGCATCCTGCGGTAGCCTACTACACAAGTGCGCTCGCTTTGTACCGCTTTGAAGCACTAGTTCGTCGCAAGCAAATACCATCAAAGTATCGCCCTTTCAAGTATCACCTTATCGCAATCGTAAGAATACAAATCGCCGGCGCGGCCATGCCCGCAATGACTGCCAACAAGTTCGAGAAATATTGTGACTCAGTTGTCGCGGTCCTGAAGGATGAGAAGAAGTGCGTTGCTTCATTTCAATCAGCTATTTCGATACTTGACCAAGTTCTAGCTGGTGATTTTTCGCGTGATCGCGCAAAGGACGCATCGCTACTGAATATCGCAGAGACGAAGTGCAAACCATAGCGGCGAAGGAAATCTAACCATTCGCTCAACCGGACATTTTGCGGCGGGCCGCGTTTGGGCTTTATTTCATTCTCGTCCAAACCCATCCAGCCGCAAAACGCCGGTTAGCTCAAACGTTAGGCGTCACCAGAGTGCTCGAACCCTACCTCCAACAGCGATCCGAAGAGCTTGCGGCAGAACTGGCAATCGTCTTCGCCGCTGAACCAGCAGATGATGGTGCTGACTTCGAGCTTGCGAGAGTGGCTGCCTCTCTTGCGGTAGAGCACTGGCTTGCGTCACTCGCACTTCTGTCTAGTGGCTTGCTATCCGCTGCTGCTGTCGTACATCGCGCGCAGTACGAGGCTGTCCTCCGGTCGGTTTGGATTCGTTACAGCGCGAGTGAGGTACAGCTAGAAAAGCTTGCCCAGGTGGTGAACACACAAACGTCCCAAGCTGCCCAGAGCCTAGCTTCCTCATCTGAGATGATGAAGGCCATCGAGCATGACGCTCCCCGACCACTGGTCATTGCGCTACAAACGTTTAGAGATAACTCCTGGAAGTCGCTGAATTCCTATGCTCACGCCGGGCTGCACGCGATCCGACATCACGATGTCGGATACCCAGCATATCTGTTCGAGGGAACGGCGAAGAATTCAAATGGCCTCGCGATGCTCGGAGCCATGCACGTTGCATCGCTGACGGAAGATGAAGCCCTCATGAAGCACACTCATTCGCTTCAATTCAAATACGCAAACTGTTTCGCGCCAAAGTGACGCTTAACCCCGTCAAGGGGACGTCTTGCGGCAAGCCGCAAGCCGCCGGCTACCTCGAACGTTTGGCCTCTCATGCATTCACCCGCGCCCGATGCCACCGCAAGCAAAGCTCCCATCTTCGGCCTGGGTTCCATTGCCGTTGCGGGCTTTCTGGGCGGCCCAATTGCCGTGGGCTTGCTTGCGGGCAAGAACATCCAGCAACTTGGGCTGTCGCAGCGCGCGCCTCTCGCGATTGCGCTGCTAATGGTCGCAATTGCTGCGTGGGTCTTCATAGCCATCAACACCTCGCCAGATCTCATCTCGCAGTTGATACCACTCTTGCCCCAGGTAGCACTCTGGTGGCTTTGTGCACGCGAGTTCCTCCGTCAAGCGCATCGCCGACACTCAGCACTTGGCGGAAGGTATCGCTCAGTCTGGCTCGCAGTTGGTCTAGGTATCCTCGTATCAGCCGCCACCAAGTTTGTCTTTTGGCTCGTCACGTCACCCTCAGCATGAGTCCCCCAACCCCGAAGCCTGACCCCTCAGGCAGGGTGGCGCCCGAGACCCGCACGGCAACATGGGGTGGATCTCACTGCGGACTGTCCAAGAGCCGTACACACCATGATGCGGAGAGTGCCCTGGCTGGCCAGGTAACGGGCGACGAAAGGACGACCGCGCAAGAGGCAGGTGTGCTTCAGCGCAGCGTCACCTCGGCCCGCACCGTACCGGCCCGCGCTGCAGTGGCCTGCAGCGTCAGCACCGTGCCCGCGGGGGCCTCGACGGTCCACTCGGCCAGCGCGCGGTCGCCGGTGATCTCGCGGGTGGGCAGGAAGGCCAGCAGCGAGTTCTTGGCGGCGTGGCCTTCGAGCTGCGGGCCGTCGATGCGCGGCTTGCCGCTGCGCAGCGTGGCGCCCGCGGGCAGGCCGATCTCGAACACGCAGGGCCGCGCGGCCTTGCGCTCCAGTGCGCGCTTGCTCACATAGGCCGGCAGGTAACCGGCGTTGCCGACGGCGAAGCGCACGCGCCAGGTCGTCGGGCCCAGGGCCTCGGCGGTGGCGAACAGCACTTCGAGCTTGGGCAAGGTGAGGCCGATCTGCGTCAGCCACGCCGGGAAGCGCGCGGCCTCGCGCTCGCGCAGGTGCGGGGGCGGGTTGCGCCAGTAGTTCATGCGGTCCCAGCCGCCGATTTCCACCGCACCCAGCTGGGGGTGGGTGAAGGGCTGCCAGTCGACATGGGCCAGGCCGCCGCACTGCTCGTCGCTCCATTTCAGCAGCTTGAGGTCGTCCTCCGGCGGGTGATCCCGGTACCAGTGGATCCAGTCGTAGTCGGTGATGCCGGCCTCCTTGTTCGGGGCCCAGATCTCCACCGTCCAGAACAGCGCGCCCAGGTGCTCGTACACCCAGTCCTGGGTGCCGGTGATGATCTCCTTGGGGTGGTACTTGAAGTCGTGGAAGATGCTGATCGCCGGGTAGCCGGTGAGCTTGGCGCCGATGTCCGACAGGCGCTTGTAGACCCACAGGTCCTCGGGCGTCATGTCGTCGTCGCTCTGCGTGCCCATGGGCCGCAGGATCACGCCCGAGTGGGTGTGGAAGCTGACCGCCGCGCCGATGTTGGGGTGCTTGACGATGAAATCCACCATCGCCCGCACCTCGGGCTCGCTGGTCGGGTAGGGGCCGGCGCCCAACTGCTCGAACTCCTGGCGCCAGAAGGCCGGGAAGTTGCGGTTCAGGTCCAGGCCCTCGCGGTCGCGGTTGGCGTGGATGGTGACGCCGTCGTAGTTCTCCAGCAGGCCCTCGGGCATCACCCGGTAGTAGGTGCCGCCGAACTCGCCCGGCTCGCGCGGGATCAGCAGGCGCGGCTCCTGCGGGTGCGGCTTGTAGCTGCCGTGCGGATCTTTCACACGCATCTGCAGGATGCGGCCGTCGCCGTCCACGTCCTGGATGGTCAGGCCGTCGACATGCGGCTCGTCGTAGGGGTAGGCGCGGGTGGACGAGCGGATGTGGCGCGGCCGGTCGGCCAGGGCCAGCTCGGCGCCGTCGGGGTTCAGGCGCGGGCAGAGGTAGACCACCCGGGTGTCCAGCAGCTCGGTGACCTGCGCGTCGCTGCCATGGCCCTGCAGCAGCTGGTGCAGCCAGTACAGGCAGGCGGTGCTGGCGGTCAGCTCGGCGGCGTGGATGTTGCCGTCGACCCAGAAGGCGGGCTTGTCGGTGTCGGCACCGGTGGCCCGGTTGGTGACCACGGCCAGCGCGATCTCGCGGCCCTCGTGGCTTTGGCCCAGGCAGCGGATCTCGACGAGGCCGGGGCGCGCCTCGGCGTAGTCGCGCAGCAGCTGGATCAGTTCATCGTGCTTGTAGAAGCGGTCGAACTGCGGGGTCGGCAGGGGGGTGGTCATGCGGGTGGCACGGTGGCGAGAAGGGGGTGAACGAGTGTCGCACCGCCAACCGGGGTGCCGCCCCCCGTGAACGCGGCCGGCGCACGGCCGCCCCGAAGCGGCCGCGCGACCCGCCCGGCGGGTGGGGCTGCGTACCCGCAGCACCGGGTGCGCCATTCCACACGCGGCCAGCGCCGGGCCGCTCCCAAGCGGCCGCGTACCCGCCCGGCGGGTGGGGCTGCGTACCCGCAGCACCGGGTGCCCCAATTCACTGCCCCTTGAACAGGCCCTGGAAGTGGCGCGACACCGGCAGGCGCTCGTGGCGGCCGCGCAGCGCCAGCACCATGCTGCCCTCGTCCACCCTGAGCGCGCTGGCGATGTGGTGGTGGTTGACGATCACCGAGCGGTGCACCTGCCAGAAGCGCTCGCCATCCAGCTCGGCCAGCAGCTCCTTCAGCGGGGTGCGGATCAGCGCCTCGCCGCCGCCCGCCTCGTCGTCGTAGACCACCCGGGTGTAGCGGGCGTCGGATTCGAAGTAGACGACCTGCTCGGTGCGGATCAGCCTCACCTCCTTGCCGATGCCGGCCTGGATCACCGACAGCGGGGCCGGCTTGCGCAACTGCCCGGCCAGCTGGCCGAGCAGGGCCTGCAGCCCCGGCACCTGGTGGGTGGCCTGGCGCACGCGCAGCCGGCTGACCGCCTGCGCCAGCCGCTGGGCGTCGACCGGCTTCAGCACGTAGTCCACCGCGCCGGCGTCGAAGGCCTGCAACGCGTGGTCGCCATAGGCGCTGACGAAGACCACCTGGGCCCGGCCGCCGATGCGCTGCGCCACCTCGATGCCGGTCAACCCGGGCATGCGGATGTCGAGAAAGCAGATGGCCGGCTCGTGCTCCAGGAACGCGTCCCAGGCATCGACGCCATGCGTGGCCTCGGCAACGATCTGCAGCTCGGGCCAGGCGTGCTGCAGGGCCGCGCGCAGCTGCGCACGCGGGCCCTCCTCGTCGTCGGCGATCAGGGCGGTGGGGGGTGGCAGGTGGCTCATGAGGCTGCGGGGGTGACAGGGCGGCACGGCCATTCGAGGCGCGCCAGGCAGCCGCCCTCGGGCGGGTTGGTGTGGGTCAGTTGCGCGGCCTCGCCAAAGGCCTGGGCCATGCGGGCGCGGGTGTTGGCCAGGCCCAGCTGCCCAGGGCCAGGCTCGGCGCCGGTCGCTCCGCAGCCGGGGCCGTTGTCGAGGATCTCCACCGCCAGCCGGCCGGGCCCCTGACGGCGGGCCGTCACCGTCACCGCGCCGCCGGACAGCCGGGCGCCCGCGCCATGCTCGACGGCGTTCTCCACCAGCGTCAGCACGGCACCGGGCGGCAAGGCGGCCTCGCGCAGCAGCGCGTCGTCTTCGGCCTGGACGGACCAGGACAGCCGGGCGCCCCAGCGGGCCTGCATCACCTCCAGGTAGCGGCGCACCGCCTCCAGCTCGTCGGCCAGGCTGAGCTCGGTGCGCTCGAACAGCGGCAGGGTGGCACGCAGGTAGCCGGTCAGCGAGCGCAGCAGTGGTGCGGCGCGCGCGTCGCCGGTGTCCACCCAGTGCTGCATCGAGGCCAGGGTGTTGAAGACGAAGTGCGGCTTGACCTGGGCGGTGGCCAGCTGGCGGGCCAGGGCGACGGCGCGGTCGCGTTCGTCGAGCTCGCGCAGCCTGGCCTCGATCTGCTGGGCGCGGAACACGGTGACGAACCAGAAGCCGATCAGGCTGGCCGCGAAGGCCGTGGCGGCGGCGTAGAACAGCCACAGGCGGTCCGGCCCGGCGGCCATGCGCCACTTCAGGCCCAACGCGAAGGCCGCATAGACGGCCAGCACGGCGAAGGACAGCTGCATCAGCAGCCGGCGCGTGGGCCGGCGCCACAGCATCATGCCGCCCTGGTAGGCGCCCACGAAGATGGCCACCAGGATGCCCAGCAGCCGCGCGCCCTGGCCCTGCGGTGCATTGAACAGCAGGGCCTGCGCGAACACCGCCAGGTTGACCGCCAGCACCACGGTGAAGGTGCGGCTGGGCCGGTCGCCGCCGGCGCGGGCCATCTCGGCGTCGCTGAACACGCGGCGCGGGCCTGGGTACCAGAGCTGGCTCCAGTCGATGCGGTCGTCAGAGGTCATGCGGCCAGTGTAGGCAGCGCCCGGGCGCCGTGGCCGGGAAGTCGGGCGAATGGCGCCCGCGGTGTCATGAACGGCGGCGTATCGCGGCCGATCGGTCAGCAGCTGGCGGCCGGCGCCCCGTCGACGAACACCCGCAACTCGCCGGGCGCGAAGGGCGTCCAGGCCTCGTCGGCCGTCAGCGGCTCGGTGGCGACCACGGCCACCCGGTCGTCCGGCGTGGTGGCGTGGGCGAAATCGACGGTCACGTCGTCGTCCTTCAGGCTGGCGCTGCGGAACGGGTGCTGGCGGACCAGCCAGTACAGCTTGGTCGAGCCGTGGGCCCACAGGGCCTGGCCGTTGGACAACAGCATGTTGAAGGTGCCGTGGCGGTGCAGTTCGGGCAGCAGTTCGCGCAGCGTGCAGTTCAGCTCGGCGATCTCGGGCACGCCGGCGTGGGCCTTGGACAGCTCCTGCATCAACCAGCAGAAGGCGCGCTCGCTGTCGGTGTCGCCCACCGGGCGAAACGCCGCATGCAGGCGCGGCTGGAAGTTCTTCAGGTCGCCGTTGTGGGCAAACACCCAGTAGCGCCCCCACAGCTCGCGCACGAACGGGTGGGTGTTTTCCAGCGACACCCGGCCTTGCGTGGCCTTGCGGATGTGGGCGATGACGTTGCGGCTGTGGATCGGGTAGGTCTTGACCAGCTGGGCGATGGCCGACTCGCACGCGCTGGCATGGTCGATGAAGACCCGCACGCCCTTGTCCTCGAAGAAGCCGATGCCGAAGCCGTCCTTGTGCTCGTCGGCGCGCGTGGCCAGGCCGGTGAAGCTGAACATCACGTCGGTCGGCGTGTTGGCATTCATGCCGAGCAGTTGGCACATGGTGGTGGTGGGCGAGCGGGCTCCGGCCGATTGTAGGCAGCGGGGCCGGGCCGGTGCTTGTCTTGACGATCGTCAAGACGCGCTGCGGCGCACCGGTCCACGATGGAAACCATCCAACGAGGGACACCCCATGAGTTCAGCCCTGCACCTCACCACCGGGCAGCGTGCCCTGCTCGAAGCCGAACTGCGCCTGCGCCAGCAGGCGCTGGACAGTGAGCTCGAAAGCCGGCACGAAGGCCGCGGCCGCGTCGAGCACGCCGAGGAGGTGCTGGCCCAGGACGGCGACGACGCCCCGCAGCGCGACGCCGACCGCGACATCGACCTGGCCCGCTCGGACCGCACGATGGTCGAGCTGGGCCTCGTCAGCCGCGCGCTGCGCCGCGTCCACGAGCCCGACTATGGCCTGTGCCAAGGCTGCGGCGAACCGATCGCCTTCGACCGCCTGAAGCTCGAACCCTGGGCCGAGCGCTGCGTGCCCTGCGAGACCGCGCACGAAGGCCCATCACCGGCCCGCCACCGCCTGTAGCCGGCAGGGGCCGGGGCCTCTCCCCCCGATTCGGGATTGCCGGTCCGGCATGCGGTGGCCTATGCTGCGGCGAGCCACGCATCCCGGAGAACGCGCCCTTGCCGAGCAACCCGGCCGACCCGCCGCTGTCCGACCTGCCATTTGCCCATGGCGCCCTGCGTGCCCAGGTGGAGCGGGAGCAGATGGCGGTGCGTGTTCTCGCGCGCCTGACGGCGGGGCTGGCGGCGCTCACCTGGCTGTCCGTCCCCATCCAGACCTGGCTGGGCGCGCCGACGGCGCACGCCCAGTGGCGGCTGCTGACAGGCACCCTGCTGCTCGCCGCCACCGGCCTGGGCCTGTGGCTGGACGCCCTCGGCAGGCACCGCCAGGCCACGGCAGCGCTGCTGGGCATGATCCAGTTGTGTGTCGGCCTGTTCGCCTGGGGCAGCGGGCTGGGCCTGATGTCGGCCTTGCTGGCCGGCTCGCCGGTGCTGCTGGTGCTGGCCGGCGTGCTGGCCAATGCCACGGCGGCCTGGTTGCTGGCCGGCCTGCAGATGGTGCTGCTCGCCGCGCTGTACCTGGGCGGCACCGCGGAGGCGACGGCGGCAACCGCCAGCGGCGGGGCCCGGCTGTTCTCGCACGCGCTGGTGACCATCGGCGCGCTGTTTGCCGCCATCACGCTGGGCCGCCAGGTGGCGCGCACGCTGCATGACGCCCTCGTGAAGGAGCATCGGCTGGCGGAGCTGCTGCGCCTGGGCAGCGACTGGACCTGGGAGGCCGACCGAAAGGGCGTGATGACCTACATCTCGCCCAGCTTCGAGCGGCACACCGGGCACCGGGTGGCCGAGTTCCTGGGCATCGAGCAACCAGGAGGGCCGCGCATCGTGCGCGACGCCGAGTGGGAGCTGCTGATCGCCGACCTGCGCGCGCGGCGCGCCTACCGCGGCCGGGTCATCAGCTTCGAGTTGCCTGGCGGGCAGATCCTGTGCGTGCGCGGCACCGGCGAGCCGGTGCTCGACGAGGCCGGCAAGCACGTGGGCTGGTGGGGTATCAGCCAGAACGTCACCGGCGAGGTGCTGGCTGCCCGCGAGCACGAGCGCTCGCGGGCGATGCTCGACAACCTGGTGCGCCTGTCGCCCGACGCGATCACCGTGGTCAGTCTGGGAGATGGCCGCATCATGCTGGCCAACCCGGGTTTCCTGCGCCTGTCCGGCTTCGGCCAGGCCGAGCTGGTGCTGGGCCGCACCGCGCTCGAGCTGGGCCTGTGGCGCGATCCGGAAGAGCCTCGGCGCCTGGCCGACGCCGTGCAGGCAACCGGGGTGGTGCGCGACCTGCGCAGCCAGCTCTGGCACCACGGCCAGAACGCGCGCGACGTGATGCTCACAGCCGCCCGTTTCGATTGGGACGGTGAACCGGTGGCGGTGGTCATCAGCCGCGACATCACCGACATGGAGCGTGCCCGGCTGCAGGGCGATGCGATCCTGAACCACGCCGCCGTGGGCATGGCGCTGGTCCGCGAGCGCCGGCTGGAGCGCGTCAACCCCCAGCTGGAACGCATGTTGGGCGAGGCGCCGGGCACCCTGGCCGGCCGATGGGTGGCCTCGGTGTTCGACGACGACGTCAGCTACCAGGCTTTCCTGGCCCAGGTGCAGAAGCGGGTGCTCGCCGGCCTGCCGGTGGAGGTCGAGCACGAGCTGGGGCGCCGCGACGGCACGCGCTTTCTGGCCCTGCTGCGCTCGAAACTGGTCGACCCGCGCCAGCCCGAGGCGGCGGGGGCGATCTGGGTCCTCGAGGACATCACCGCGCGCCGTCGCATCGAGCAGAACCTGGAGCAAGCGCGGCAACTGGCCGAGGCCGCCAGCGATGCCAAGAGCGCCTTCCTGGCGCATGTCAGCCATGAGATCCGCACGCCGTTGAACGGGGTGCTGGGCCTGGCCCGGTTGATGGCCGAGCCCGGGCAATCCGACACCCGGCGCCAGGAGTACCTGGCCTACCTGATCGACGCGGCCGAGAGCCTGAACGGCATCGTCTCCAACGTGCTCGATCTCAGCAAGATGGAAGCCGGCAAGCTGCAGGTCGAGGCGATCGAGTTCGACCTGGTGGACCTGGTCGAGAAGGTGCATGGGGCGCATGCCGTGCTGGCCGATGCCAAGGGCCTGGCGATGCGCCACCACCTGGCCCCGGGCGTCCCGCGCCGGGTGCGCGGCGACCCGCTGCGCCTGCGCCAGATCGTCAGCAATTTCATCGCCAACGCGATCAAGTTCACCAACGAAGGGCGGGTCGACCTGCGGGTCCGCGTGGCCGCACCGGGCCGGCTGCGCTTCGAGGTCGAAGATTCGGGCATCGGCATCGACCCTGCCGTGCTGTCCAGCCTGTTCCAGCCCTTCGCCCAGGCGGACCACTCCACCACGCGGCGCTTCGGTGGCACCGGCCTGGGCCTGTCGATCACCCGCGAGCTGGCCCAGCTGATGGGCGGCGAGGTCGGCGTGCACAGCGTCGATGGGCAGGGCGCCTGCTTCTGGGCCGAGCTGCCGCTGCCCACCGCCAGCCCCGCCGCCGCCGAGCCCGAGCGGCCGCCACCGCCGATCGACGCGCCGCTGCGCGGCCTGCGCCTGCTGCTGGCCGAAGACAACCCGGTGAACATGCTGATCGCCGTCGAAATGCTGACCCGGCTGGGGGCCGACGTGACCCAGGCCAGCGACGGCGCCCAGGCCGTGATGGCCTGCCAGGCCGCGCCCGCCAGCGTGGACGTGGTGCTGATGGACCTGCACATGCCGCAACTCGACGGCCTGGCCGCGGCGCGCGAGCTGCGGCGCGACCCGGCCACTTGCCACATCCCGGTGGTGGCCTTCAGTGCCGCCGCACTGGACCACGAGCGCGAACAGGCCCGTGCCGCCGGCATGGACGAGTTCGTCGGCAAGCCGGTGCAGCGCGACGAGCTGGTCAGCGTGCTGTCGCGCTACCGGCCCGCGCCTGCCTAGGCCTTCTTCTTCAGCAACCAGTGCAAGGCGATGGCGCCAAAGGTCGCCGTGCCGATGCCCCCGAGTGCGAAGCCGCCGAACTTCAAGGTGTAGTCGCCGGTCCCTAGCACCAGCGTGACGGCCGCCACGATGAGGTTGGTGTTGTCGGCGAAGTTCACCTTGTTGTCGACCCAGATCTTCGCGCCGGCCACGGCGATCAGGCCGAAGACGACGATGGACACACCGCCCATCACCGGCAGCGGGATGGCCTGGATCAGCGCGCCGAACTTGGGTGAGAAGCCCAGCAGCACGGCGATCAGCGCGGCCACCACGAACATCGCGGTCGAGTAGATCTTGGTCGCCGCCATCACGCCGATGTTCTCGGCGTAGGTGGTGACGCCGGTGCCGCCGGAAGCGCCGCTGACCATCGTCGCGATGCCGTCGCCCAGGAAGGCGCGGCCCATGTAGCGGTCCAGCGGGCGGCCGGTCATCGCCCCCACGGCTTTCACGTGGCCCAGGTTCTCGGCCACCAGGATGATGGCCACCGGCGCGATCAGCAGGATCGCCGGGCCGCTGAACACCGGCGCGGCGAACTGCGGCGCACCGAACCACGCCGCCTGCGCCAGGCCGGTGAGGTCGATCGGCTTGCCCCAGTCCAGCCCGTTGGCGAGCACCGCGTAGATCAGCGTGGCCGCGATCAGCCCGACCAGGATCAGCAGCCGCTGCGTCATGCCGCTGGTGCGTACCGCCACCAGGCCGACACAGATGAAGGTCACGGCCTGCATCCACTTGTCGAAATCGGTCGGTGCCATGTTCTTGATCGGGATACCGGCCAGGTTCAGGCCGATCACCGCCACCACCGCGCCGGTGACGACCGGCGGCATCAGCGACTCGATCCATGCGGTGCCCACGCCCATCACCAGCAGGCCGATCAACGCATAGACCAGGCCGCAGACGACGATGCCACCCAGCGCCACGCCCAGGTTGGCGTTGGCCCCGCCGCCCGCATAGCCGGTGGCGGCGATCACCACGCCGATGAAGGCGAAGCTGGAGCCCAGGTAGCTGGGCACCTGGCCGCCGACGATGACGAAGAAGATCAGCGTGCCGATGCCCGACATCAGGATCGCCACATTGGGGTCGAAGCCCATCAGGATGGGCGCCAGCACGGTGGCGCCGAACATCGCGATCACGTGCTGCACGCCCATCGCCACGGTCTGTGGCCAGGGCAGGCGTTCATCGGGGGCGACGACGGCGCCCGGCGTGGCCGGGACTTCGCGCCAGGTGGGTAACAGGCTCATGGGGATTCCTCCGGGTTTGTTCGCCCTGCGCTCCGCGGCGTGCGGAGGCGCCGGGCAGTGTAGAGGCCGGGCGGTCCGGGCGAGCCGGCGGTCTGGCGGAGCTCAGTCGCGGCGTTCGGGCCACAGCAGCTCGACCCGCAGCCCGCTGCCGCCACCCGGGACCTCGGTGAGCGTCAGGCCCACGCCGTGCCGCGCGCAGATCTCCTTGGCGATGGCCAGGCCCAGGCCGCTGCCCTGGGGCACCGTGCCGGGCGACCGGTAGAACCGTTCGAGCACGCGCTCGCGCTCGGCCGCCGCGATGCCCGGCCCGTCGTCGTCCACGGTCAGCACCGCCTGCCCGGGTTGGCGCTCGCCCACGGTGACGGTCACCTTGCCGCGCTCTGGCGTGTAGACGATGGCGTTGTGGACCAGGTTGGTGACCAGTTCGCGCAGCAGCACCCGCTCACCGTGGACGATGACCGGCTGCGCCCCCTCGAACCCCAGGTCGATGCGCTTGGCCCGGGCCGGGGCCAGCAGCTCGAAGGTCGCGTCATGGGCCAGCGCCGTCAGGTCCAGCGCCTCGGCCTGCACCAACACGGGCAGCTCGCTGCGCGCCAGGGACAGCAGCTGTCCCACCAGCCGGCCGGTGCTCTCGGTGGTGCCGTTGAGCCGCTCGACGACGGCGCGCATCGCGTCGGCCTGGGTCTGCTGCAAGGCCTCGGCGGCCTGGGCGCGCAGCAGGGTCAGTGGCGTCTTCAGCTGATGCGAGGCATTGGCGACGAAACGAAGCTGAGCCTCGCTGAGCTGGCGCTGGCGCTCGGTGTGGGTGTTGATCGCATGGATCAGCGGCGCCACCTCGCGTGGCACCGCGCGGGTGTCGATCGGGGTCAGGTCGTTCGCGCCGCGCCGGCGCACGGCGTCGCGCAGCGCCTTCAGCGGCGCCAGGCCGCGCCGCACGCCGAACGAGATCAGCGCCGCCGCGAGGCCGATCAGCAGCAGCTGGGCCAGCGCGGACTGCAGCACCAGCCGCCGCGTGAGCTGGTGGCGGGCCTCCAGCGTCTCGGCCACCTGCACCAGCAGCGGCCGGCTCTGGCTGCCCACGAGCACCATCTGCCGCAGCGCGACGATGCGCACCGGCAGGTCCTTGTAGGTCGCGTCGTAGAACGCGGGCGCGTCGCCGACCGGTGCGGGTGGTGCGGGCAGGTCCGCGTAGCCGGTGATCGGGCGCCCGTCGTCCAGACCGGCCACGCGGTAGTAGATGCGGTCGTGCGCGTCGGTGCGCAGCATTTCGAAGGCCGCGAAGGGCGCCTGCGCCACCACCAGGCCGTCACTGGCGCGCAGGGTCTCGCCCAGCACCAGGGCCGACCCGAGCAGGGTCCGGTCGTAGGCCTCGTGGGCCTGGGCCAGGCTGTGCAGGTAGCCCACGGTGAACGCCAGCGCCCACAGCGCCATCGTGGGTGGCAACAGCCAGCGCAGCAGCAGGCTACGCAGGTGGATCATCGCTGGCCTCGAGCACGTAGCCAAGCCCGCGCAAGGTGTGGATCGCCGCGCCGCTGCCCTCCAGCCGGCGGCGCAGCCGATGCACGTAGACCTCCAGCGCGTCGTGGCTCAGCACCGCGTCGGCGCAGCGCAGGCGCTCCGCCAGCAAGAGCTTGCTGACCGGGCGCCCGGTCTGCACGATCAAGGCCTCGAGCAGGTCGTGTTCGCGGGGCGGCAGATCCCAGTGCGACCCGGCCAACGAGAAGCGGCGGGTGACCGTGTCGAAGGACAGCGCACCCAATCTCAGCACCGAGTGCACCGACCCCAGGCGGCGGCGGAAGAGCGCCCGCAGCCGGGCCTCCAGCTCGCTCAGGTCGAAGGGCTTGGGCAGATAGTCGTCGGCGCCGGCGTTCAGGCCCTGCACGCGGTCGTGGATGTCGGCACTGGCCGTGAGCACCAGCACCGGCACCGGGTCGCCGCGCTCGCGCAGGCGGCGCAGCACCTCCAGGCCGGGCAGGCGCGGCAACGCCAGGTCGAGCACCACCACGTCGTAGGCGTGCTGGCGCAGCGCCGCGTCGGCCTGCAAGCCGTCGCCGCAGGACTCGGCGTGGATACCCAGCACCCCCAGCGACTGGGTCAGCGTCAACACCAGATCCACCTGGTCCTCGATCAGCAGGATTCGCATGTCGGCCTGTCTTCCACCGGTGCCCGCAGCGTACACCTGCCGCAATAATGCCCAGAACCATGAAAACCAAGAATGGAGACAAGGCCGGCCCGGGGCGGCGTGCGGTGCTGGCCGCCGGCGTGCTCGGCGCGGCCGCGCTGGTGCCGCGCCCGGCCCGCGCCGCCGCACGGCCGGTGCGTGTGCTCTCCACCACCGACCAGCCGGTGATCCAGCCGCTGATCGACGATTTCGAGCGCCGCCATCCGTCGCTGCGGGTGGATTACCTCCAGCTCGGCAGCGTCGAGATCGTGCAACACCTGCTCGCCGCAGGCGGGCCCGCGCCGGACGTCCTGTGGAGCTCGGCAATGGACCTGCAGATCAAGCTGGTCAACGACGGCCATGCGGCGCGCCACGACAGCCCGCACGAGCCGCAGCTGCCGCGCTGGGCGGTGTGGAAGCGCGAGGCCTATGCCACCACCTACGAGCCGGTGGGCCTGCTGTTCCACCGCGGCCTGTGGCCGGGCGCCGAGTTGCCGCGCACGCACGCCGCACTGGCCGCGGCGCTGGCCGCCGACCCCGAGCGCTGGCGCGCCCGGGTGGCCACCTACGACATCGAGCGCGCCGGCCTCGGCTACCTGCTGGCGGCCCACGACGACAAGGTCTCGCCGCAGGCCTGGCACCTGCTCGAACGCCTGGCCGCGTGCCGGGCCACGCTGCATGCCCAGACCCAAGCCATGCTCGACAGCGTGGGCAGCGGCCAGGCGCTGGTCGCCTACAACGTGCTGGGGCCCTACGCCGAAGCCTTTGCGCTGGGCCGGCCCGAGCTGGCCGTGGTCTACCCGGCCGACTACACCTTGATCGCCTCGCGTGTCGCGTTCATCGCGCGCCGCGCCCCCAACCCCGATGGCGCCCGCCTGTGGCTGGACCACCTCCTGTCGCCGCAAGGCCAGCGCATCCTCGGCGACGAGTGCGGCCTGTACCCGGTGCGCGCCGACACCTCGTCGAAGCGCAACGGCGCCGCGCTGCAACGTCAGCTGGGCCACGCGGCGCGCCCGATCGCCCTCGGGCCCGGCCTGCTGGCGCACCTGGACAGCAGCCGGCGTGAGGCCTTCATCGAGCGTTGGCGGAAGGCCTTCGCGCCGGCGCCCTGAGGCGCGCCGGGCCGGGTTCAGGCAGCGGCCCGGCGCCGCCGGGCGAGCAGGCGCGGCACCACCAGCACCGCCAGCACGATGGCCAGCAGCACGGCCGACACCGGGCGTTCGACGAAGACGGTCCATCGGCCCTCGCCGATCGACATGGCGTTGCGCAGCTGCGCCTCGGCCATCGGCCCGAGGATCATGCCGACGATGATGGGCGCGGTCGGGAAATCGAAGCGCCGCGCCAGCACGCCGAACAGGCCGATGGTGTACATCAGGAACAGGTCGAACGAGCTTTGCCGCATCCCGTAGACACCCACGGTCGCGAAGATCAGGATGCCGGCGTACAGCGGCGCGCGCGGGATCTTCAGCAGCTTGACCCACAGCCCCACCAGCGGCAGGTTGAGCACCAGCAGCATCAGGTTGCCGATGTACAGACTGGCGATCAGGGCCCAGACCAGCGAGGCCGAGGTCTGGAACAGCTGGGGGCCGGGCTGGATGCCGTAGTTCTGGAACGCCGACAGGATGATGGCCGCGGTGGTCGAGGTGGGGATGCCCAACGTCAGCATCGGCACCAGGGTGGCGGTGATCGCCGAGTTGTTGGCCGCCTCGGGCCCCGCCACGCCCTCGATGGCACCGGTGGTGCCGAACTCCTCGGGGTGCTTCGAGAGCTTCTTCTCGGTGGCATAACTCAGGAAGGTGGGGATCTCGCTGCCGCCGGCCGGCACGGTGCCGAACGGGAACCCGAGGAAGGTGCCGCGCAGCCAGGCCGGCCAGGAACGGCGCCACTCGTCGCGCGTCATGTGCACCCGGCTCATGCGGTTGAGCTGCGACTGGGTGCGCCCCTCGTAGAGCGCGGTGTACAGCGTCTCGCCGACGGCGAACAGGCCGACGGCGACCAGCACCACCTCCAGCCCGTCGAGGAACTCCGGCACCCCGGCGGTGTAGCGCACCTGGCCGCTGATCTGGTCCAGCCCGACCAGGCCCGCCGCCAGGCCGACGACCAGCGCGGTGACGCCGCGCAGCGTGCTCTTGCCGAGCACCGCCGTCACCGTGGTGAAGGCCAGCAGCATCAGCATGAAGTACTCGGGCGGCCCGAGCCGCACCGCGTAGGTGGCGACGATGGGCGCGAACAGCGTCACCAGCACGGTGGCGATGGTGCCGGCGACGAAGGAGCCGATGGCCGCGGTAGCCAGGGCCGCGCCGGCGCGGCCGCTCTTGGCCATCTTGAAGCCCTCGAGGGCGGTCACCATCGAGCCGGTCTCGCCCGGGGTGTTGAGCAGGATCGAGGTCGTCGAGCCGCCGTACATCGCGCCGTAGTAGATGCCGGCAAAGAAGATCATCGACGCCGTCGGCTCGACCTGGCTGGTGATCGGCAGCAGCATCGCCACCGTGACGGCCGGGCCGAGCCCGGGCAGCACGCCGATCGCCGTGCCGAGCGCGCAGCCGACAAAGGCCCACAGCAGGTTGATCGGCGCCGCCGCGGTGACGAAGCCGCCGATCAGTTGCGGCAACAGGTTGTCCATGGAGGCTCCCGTGCTAGATCCAGCCGGTGGCCGTGAGGCCCGGCAGGTTGATGGCCAGCAGCTTGGTGAACAGCCAGAAGGCGGGTGCGGCGATCAACAGCCCGGTGACGATGTCGACCACGGTGGGCACCAGGCCGTTCACGACGCGGCCCTCGGAGCGGCGCAGGCCGCGCACCGCGAAGGCGTAGCACAGCGCGCAGCTGAGCACGAAGCCGATGCGCTCGATCGCCGCCGCGTTGAGCAGCACGCCGGCGGAGATCCAGGCCAGCGCGTCCCAATCGCCGCGCTCGCCGCCCGAGGGCTCGTCCAGGTGGCGAAAGCCGCCGCTGCGGGCCTCCCAGACCAGGGCCGCACCACACACCAGGAGCAACACAGACACCAGCCAGGGGAGGAAGTTCGGGCCGACACCCGAGTAGCCCGCATCGGAGGCGATGTCGGTCGCGCCAACCGCATAGGCCAGCCCCAGCAGGCAGGCGCCGGCGCCAACCAGGGTCTGGTGCAGGCGGGGAGATTCCGTGGAAGACATCGTGGACCTCTCTTGCATCAGGCTCAGACCATGCCCGCGCGGCTCATCGTCGCGCGCAGGCTCGCCTGGTCGCGCTCGACGAACTGGCCGAAGGCGTCGCCGGTGAGCAGCGCCGGCGTCCAGCCGTTCTTGTCCAGCGCGTCGATCCAGGCCTTGGCCTGGGTCGCCTTGACGATCATGTCGACCAGCGCCTTGCGCTGCTCGGGCGTGATGCCCGGGCCGCCGTAGACGCCACGCCAGTTGCCGATCTCGACCGGGATGCCCTGTTCCTTCAGCGTCGGCACGTTGACGCCCTTCAGGCGCTCGGCGGAGGTGATCCCGACGGCCCGCATCTTGCCGGCGTCGATGTACTGCTGGAACTCGCTGTAGCCGCTGCCGCCGATGGTGACGTTGCCACCGAGGATGGCCGCCGTCGCCTCGCCGCCGCCGCGGAACGCGACGTAGTTGATCTTCGACGGGTCGACACCGGCCTCCTGGGCGATCATGGCCGCGGCGATGTGCTCGGTGGAGCCGCGCGAGCCGCCGCCCCACTTGACACTGCCCGGGTCCTTCTTCAGCTGCTCGACCACGTCCTTCATCGACTTCAGCGGCGAGGCCTCGGGCAGCACGAAGACGTTGTATTCGCTGGTCAGGCGGGCCAGCGGCGTGGCCTGGCCCAGGCTCAGCGGCGACTTCGAGGTGATCAGGCCCCCCAGCATCACCGCGCCCATCACCATCAATGCGTTCGGGTCGCCCTTGCTGCTGCTGAGGAACTGCGCCAGCCCGAGCGCCCCGGCGGCGCCGCCCTTGTTGTCGAAGCTCACCGACGCGGCAACGCCGGCCTCTTGCAGCGCGCGCCCCAGGGTTCGACCGGTCGTGTCCCAACCGCCGCCGGGGTTGGCGGGGATCAGCATCTTCAGGTTGGCGTTCGCGCGGGCGGCTTGTGGCAGAGCCGCCGTGGCGGCCAGCGCCGCCAGCGACTTCACGAAGGTATCTCGTCGCATGGAGTGTCTCCTTGGCAGGCCCTTCGGAGGGTGGGGCCCGGCGCCGGATCATGCGGCGCGCCGCGCGGGCCAAGCTTTCGACCGGCTTTCATCGGGTGCCCCGAATGACCCCGGACTTGCCCGCATCGGGTAAGCGATAGGTGCGGTTGAAAGGCAATCGAAAGGCGCCTGGCGGCGCAGCTTCCTAGCATCGCCGACATCGACGAGCCACGACGCACGAAGGACCGCCCATGAACATCACCGGCATGCTGCACGGCGCCCGCCTTCTCAGGCTGGCCGGCTTCCCGACGCCCGAGATCCTCGGGCCCGACGCCACCGAAACCGAGATCAAGGCGCTGATCGCCAAGCACGGCATGGTCTTCGTCAAGCCGGTGTTCAAGGGCGGCGTGGGCAAGAAGGGCAAGGCCGGCCTGGTGGGCCGCGCCACCGACCTGAAGACCGCGCTGGCCGAGAAGGAACGGCTGTACTTCTGCGAGCACCAGCACGGCCACCAGCGCGCCAAATCCAACGGCGTGACCTTCGAGGCCGGCGTGCCGGCCGAGCACGAGGTGTACTTCTCGCTGACCGACAACACCCACTTCCGTGCGCCGACGATGACGCTGACGCACCACGGCGGCATGGACATCGAGGAGCTGGACAAGACCCAGATCGTCAGCGTGCCCTTCAACCCGCTGACCGGGCTGAAGGCCTTCATCGTGGCCAACGCGCTGTCGGAGCTGAAGGCACCCAAGCAGATCATTTCGCCGCTGGTGCAGCACCTGCCCAACCTGTGGGACCTGTTCCACGACTACGGCATGACCACGCTGGAGCTCAACCCGATCCGCCTGCGCCCCGATTCGAAGGGCCGGCTGACCCCGGTGGCCTGCGACTTCAAGTGCGGCTTCGACCGCGACGACCCGCGCTGGCAGCGGCTGGATCTGCCGGCCGACCTGTTCGCCGCCGACTACTCCGACTTCGAGCAGGAGATCAACCAGCTGCGCACCTACCAGGGCCAGAGCGACGTCTACGTGATCAACCCCAGCGGCACCATCCTCGCGCCCACCTTCGGCGGCGGCGCGAACTCGCTGGTCACCGAGATGCTGGGCGACGACGCGATCATCTCGTCGGATTTCGGCGGCAACCCGCCCTACGAGAAGATGAAGGCGGTGGCGCGCATCTGCTTCAAGCACTGGCTCAAGCAGAGCAACGTGCTGTTCATCATCGGCGGCAAGAGCAACAACACCGACATCTTCGAGACCTTCCGCGCGATGGCCGACGCGCTGCGCGAGCACTTCGGCAAGTACGGCCCGCAGCCGCTGTATGTGGTGGTCGGCCGCGGCGGGCCGAACCTGGTGCGCGGCATGGGCGTGATGCGCGACACCTGCGAGTCGCTCGGCATCCCCTACCGCATCTTCGGCTTCGACTCGGCGATGAGCGAGGTGGTGGACTACGCGCGCCGCGTCGACGGCTGGATGAAGGCCGGCGGCCGCGCCCAGCTCGCCACCCGCTTGAGCCTCGCGGCCTGAACCAGGAGGAATGCACATGTTTCGCAACAGCGTCGGGCCTTTCAAGTACTTCACCGGCGTCGAGTCGCTGGCACAGATCGCCACCCGCGACGACCGGGTCTGCGTGCTCAACATCCTGGGCGGCGAGTCCAGCGACGTGACCCCGGTGGGCCACGCCTGGAGCGGCGGCAACGTCGTCTTCGGCACCTCGCCCGGCCGGCGCGGCCAGGTGCTGGAAACGCCCCAGGGCGACATCCCCGTCTACAACAACGTGCGCGAGGGGCTGGAGGCTGGCCACCGCTTCAACTGCGGCGTGGTCTACCTGCCGCCCAGCGCGGCCGACGACGGCGTGGTGGAGCTCATCCGCGTCAACCCCGAGCTGACCAAGATCTTCATCCCGACCGAGAAGATGAGCGTGCACGACGCGCGCGAGATCCGCGCCATGGCGCAGGCCCGCGGCATCGACATCTTCGGCGGCAACAGCCTGGGCGTGGCCGACAGCTGGAACCAGGTGCGCATCGGCGGCGCGCTCGGCGGCGACAAGCCCGGCGACACGCTGCGCAAGGGCTCGGTGGCCATCCTGTCCAACTCCGGCGGCTTCACCACCACCATCGCGCAGTACCTGCGCATGGGCGGCTGGGGCACGACCACGCTGGTGTCCTCGGGCAAGGATGTCTACATCCACTACGCCGCGCCCGAGTTCGCGTTCGCGCTCGGCAACGACGCGCGCAGCCAGGCCGCGGTGCTGTACTGCGAGCCGGGCGGCTACTACGAGCTCGACGCCGAGTTCACCAAGCCGGTGGTGGCCTGCGTGGTGGGGCGCTGGAAGAGCAAGCTCACGCGCGCCGTCGGCCATGCCGGTGCGATGTCGGGCGGCGGCGACGATGCCCAGTCCAAGGAACGCTGGTTCATGGACAAGTTCGGCGTCGACGCGCTGTTCTCGCCGGAGCGGCCGGTGTGCTCGGCCAAGGGCGCGGTGGTGACCAACATCGCCCACATCCCGGCCGCGCTGAGCGCGGTGATGGCGAAGAACGGTGTCCAACCCGATTTCGCGCCCGAGGGCACGATGGAGCTCAAGCCCTGGTTCGGCTCCAACATGGGGCTGGCCTTGCCACCCGAGCTGGACCTGCCGGTGGTGCGCGCGGTGCCGCCCTACGACACACAGGTCGACGCGCTGGCGCGGCAGGTCGGCGCGGTGTTCGCCCGCGAGACGCTCAAGGATGCGTCGGGCGCCTCGCAGATGGACCCAAAGACCCAGGTCACCCGGCTGAACGGCGTGACCATGCTCGACGCGGCGCAGTTCTCGCTGGAAGGCAACGTCGGCCTGGCCCTGCTGAAGGAGCCCGGCGGCGAGAACGACCGCAAGCTGGTCAACGTCGCGATCGGCGCCTTCCTCAACCTGCACGGCGACGCCACGCTGGCTGCGGCGCAGGCCGCGCGCGAGGCCGGCAACGCACCGAACGCGGTGCTGACCGCGGCGCTCGCCATCGTCGGGCCGCGCCGCACCGAGCGCTCGCGCGCCATTGCCCGCGAGCTGATCGAGCGCTTCGCCGCCGCGGGGCTGCGTGACGCACTGGACGAGAGCTTCGACACCAGCGCGCTGCGCGAAGCCGGCGGCGCCAGCCTGCTGGCCCGCGAGCCCGACCCGCGCGCCCAGGCCATGCTGGCCGGGCTGCATGAACGCGGTGCCCGCTCGGTGTTCGTGCGCTTCGTCGAATCACTCGGCGGCCACCCGAGCGCCGACGCGGTGCTGGCCGCCGTCACCACCACCCTGGCCTGGGGCCCGCTGATGCGCAAGCGCGTCTCGCGCCTGACGGTGGAGTGCCTGCCGGCGTGGATGCAGCTCTTCGGCACCCTGCTCGGTGCGTCGGTGGACGCCTCACGCCACCAGCCGACGCGCTTTTGCGGCATCGCCGAGGCCGATCTGCTGGGCAAGCGCTCGCTGGGCGAAGTGGCCTACCACGCGCTGCTGCACGCCGCGCCGGGCGCCAGCGAGCTGTTCGGCTTCCAGACCCTTGTGGGCCTGCTGCTCTCCAACGGCCCGGGCACGATCTCGGCGCAGGGCGCCAAGGGCGCCGTCTCGTCCGACGGCCCCGAGCAGCCCGAGCGGGTGCAGCTCAACAAGGGCCTGATCGGCTTCCTCAGTCACTGCGGCTACGCGCACGGCGGCAACGGCTACGAGGGCGTGGCCTTCCTGCTCGACCAGTTCAAGGACACCGGCCTGGTGGACCCCGGCAGCGCGGCGCACGGCGTGGACGTGGACGCACTGGCGGCGCGCTATGTGGAGACCTATGCCCGCTACAAGGCGGACAAGAAGAACAGCGGCAACCTGGACATCCAGAAGATCCCCGGCGTCAACCACCCGGTGTTCAAGGACAAGCCGGTCAACCACGACCCGCGGGAGGTCTTCGTCGCCGAGCTGATGGCCCAGCGCGGCGAGCACAACGTCTTTCACGATTTCTACCGTGCCGTGGTGCAGAAGCTCTACGACGAAGGCGTGTCGCGCAATGTGTACTGCGTGAACATCGACGCGGTGATCGCCGCGCTGCTGCTCAAGCTGGTCTGGCCGGCCTATCGCTCGGGGGCCATCGGCGCCGACGCCCTCGAAACGGCGGCGTTCACGATCTTCCTCTATGCGCGCATGCTGGGCTGCGCCGCCGAGGTGGACGACCACCTCAACCGCGGCCGCAACATGGACACTCGCGCCGCCGCATCCGCCTGCCGCTTCGTCGCCTAAAGTCGAGCGCGTGGAACTCGCCTTCGAGGCCATCGGCGACGGCCCGCCGGTCGTGCTGCTGCACGGTTTGTTCGCCAGCGCGGCGAGCTGGCGCGGTGTGGCCCGCGCGCTGGCCGACTCCCACCGCGTGCTCAGCGTCGACCTGCGCAACCACGGCCGCTCGCCGCGCGCGATCAGCATGGCCTACACCGAGATGGCCGACGATGTGCTGAGCCTGATCGAGCGCGAGTCGCTCGGCCGCGCCGCGGTGATCGGGCACAGCGTGGGGGGCAAGGTCGCGATGGCGCTCGCGCTCAGCGCGCCCTACGCCGTCGGCCGGCTGGCGGTGATCGACATCGCCCCCGCGGCCTACCTGGAGCAGTGGGGCCAGCAGCTGCGCGCCATGCATGACGCCGCGACCGGCCTGGGCCCCGCGCCGGCGCACGGCGCGGACCCGTTGTCTGCCAGCGAGATGCTCGCGGAGATTTTGCTGCCGCGCGCGGCCACGCGCAACGCCCACGTCGATTGGCGCAGCCACCTGCCGGCGATTGCCTTGTCGCTGCCCGAGCTGTGCAACTTCCCCGGCCTGCTGCGCTACCTGCGCTCGGACGCCGCGTTGCACGCGATCGTCGGCGCCCGCTCGCCCTGCGTGAGCCCCGCCAGCGCTGCAGCGTTTGCGCCGATGTTCCCGAACGCGAGCGTCGAGGTGATCCCCGACGCCGGCCACTGGGTGCACGCCGACCAGCCGCACGCGCTGGTCGCCAGCCTGCGCCGCGCACTCGCGACCTGCCACTGAGGGTGCATTGGAAAGCCCCTCAAGCTCTGACCCGAACCCACGAAGGCACCACCCATGAGCGACACCCTGAAGCACGACGCGCTGGACTACCACCGCCTGCCGACGCCCGGCAAGATCTCGGTCACCCCGACCAAATCGATGGCCACGCAGCGCGACCTCGCATTGGCCTACTCGCCTGGCGTGGCCGAAGCCTGCCTGGAGATCGTGCGCGACCCGCTGCTGGCCGGCGAGATGACGGCGCGCGCCAACCTGGTGGCGGTGGTCACCAACGGCACCGCGGTGCTCGGCCTGGGCAACATCGGCCCGCTCGCCTCCAAGCCGGTGATGGAGGGCAAGGGCTGCCTGTTCAAGAAGTTCGCCGGCATCGACGTGTTCGACATCGAGCTGGCCGAGAACGACCCCGACGCGCTGATCGAGACCATCGCCCGCATGGAGCCCACCTTCGGCGGCATCAACCTGGAGGACATCAAGGCCCCCGAGTGCTTCTACATCGAGAAGAAGCTGCGCGAGCGGATGAAGATCCCTGTCTTCCACGACGACCAGCACGGCACGGCCATCGTGGCCGCCGCGGCCATCCTCAACGGGCTGAAGCACGTCTGCAAGGACATCGGCCAGGTCAAGCTGGTGGCCTCCGGCGCCGGCGCCGCCGCGCTGGCCTGCCTGGATCTGGCGGTGAGCCTGGGCCTGAAGCGCGAAAACATCTGGGTCACCGACGCCAAGGGCGTGGTCTACATCGGCCGCAGCGAGGGCATGGACGACAACAAGGCCCGCTATGCGCAGGAGACCAACGCGCGCACGCTGGCCGATTTGATGCCAGGCGCCGACATCTTCCTGGGCCTGTCGGCGGCCGGCGCCCTCAAGCCCGAATGGGTCAAGGGCATGGCGCGCGACCCGTTGATCTTCGCGATGGCCAACCCGACGCCGGAGGTGATGCCCGAGGAGGCGCTGGCGGTGCGGCCGGACGCGATCATCGGCACCGGCCGTTCGGACTACCCGAACCAGATCAACAACGTGCTGTGCTTCCCGTTCATCTTCCGCGGCGCGTTGGACGTGGGCGCCACCACGATCAACGAGGCGATGAAGCTGGCCACGGTGCGCGCGCTCGCGGCGCTGGCCCATGCCGAGATCCCCGAAACCGTGGCCCGAGCCTACGGCACCGCCGGCCTGCGCTTCGGCCGCGACTACCTGATCCCCAAGCCCTTCGACCCGCGGCTGATCGCGGCGGTGGCGCCGGAGGTGGCGCAGGCGGCGATGGACTCGGGCGTGGCCACCCGCCCGATCGCCGACATGGAGGCCTACCGCGCCGGCCTGGCGCGTTTCGTCTACCACTCCAGCTCGGTGATGCAGCCGGTGTTCGACGGCGCGCAGCAATCACCGAAGCGCGTGGTCTACGCCGAGGGCGAGGACGAGCGCGTGCTGCGCGCAGTGCAGATCGTCGTCGACGAGAGGCTGGCCAAGCCCATCCTGGTCGGCCGCGCGGCAGTGATCGGCGAGCGCATCCGCGCGTTCGGGCTGCGCCTGGAGGCCGGGCGCGATTTCGAGCTGGTGGACGCCGACACCGATGCCCGCATTGCCAAGGCCGCCCAGGGCTACCACCAGCTCGCCCGGCGGCATGGCGTGACCCCGGCGGCGGCCGAGCTCGCGCTGCGGCGCAACCCCACGGTGCTGGCCGCGATGCTGCTGCGCCGCGGCGAGGCGGACGCGCTGCTGTGCGGCATGCACGGCAGCTTCCGCGGGCACCTGGACATCCTGTCCACGGTGGTCGGCTTGCGCGAAGGGGTGGAGACCCTGGCGGCCATGAACCTGCTGATGCTGCCCGAGCGCACGCTGTTCGTCTGCGACACCTATGTGAACCCCGACCCCAGCCCCGAGCAACTGGCCGAGATCGTGGTGCTCGCCGCCGACGAGGTGCGCCGCTTCGGCCTCACCCCCAGTGTGGCGCTGCTGTCGCACTCCAACTTCGGCAGCGAGGACACACCCAGCGCGCGCAAGATGCGCCGTGCACTCGAACTGATCCGCTCGCTCAAGCCGCCCTTCGAGGTGGAGGGCGAGATGCATGGCGACGCCGCGCTCTCGAAGGACATCCTGGACCAGGTCTTCCCCGGCGCAGCCCTCAGCCGCGAGGCCAACCTGCTGGTGATGCCGACGCTGGACGCGGCGAACATCACCTTCAACGTGCTGAAGGCCACCTCGGGCCGCGGCATCACCATCGGCCCGCTGCTGCTCGGCCTGGCCAGCCCGGCCCATGTGCTGACACCTACCGCCAGCGTGCGGCGCATCGTCAACATGTCGGCGCTCGCCTCGGTCGACGTCGCCGCGCATTGGCGCAGCCACACGGCCACCTCGGTGCTGTCGCGCATCAACGCGGGGGCCTGAGGGGAAACCGGAGCCTCTTGCATTGCCTGGGGGGAGGCCGTCGGGGGGGGGGCCAGAAGCGGGCATTCAGCAACGACCGGTCCGGGGCCGCCTGATCCGGCGCCTTGCGGTGGATCCGAGAACTGAGCTGGCGATACCGCGCACACGGCATCGGGCCCGCGAGCCATCCCGCCGTCGCGGTTTCCCTGCGGCGGCGACTCGGTGCAGAATCGGCCGCAGACCCCGCAGCGAGGCCCCGTGCGCACCAGCGTGTTGATCGTCGAGGACGAACCCGAGTTCCTGCAGCGCTTCACCGAGGCCGTGCTGGCAGACCCCGAACTGACCGTGGTCACGCACCTGAAGAAGATCCACCGCAAGCTGGCGGTTCATTCACGCGGGGAGGCGGTGTATGAAGCCAGCCAGATGGGGCGGCTCTAGCATGCTGTCGCGGCCGGCGGCGGCATGGGCGGCCACGCTGGCCACCACCTTGGCCCTCGCACTGGCCGTGGCGCTGGCAGCCGCCGGCCCAGCCCAGGCCGGCATGGTGGAGCCGCTGCGCGCCGACATGATCGCTTCCGATCACAGCGTCGGACCCGCCGTCGATGACCCACGCTGGCAGGAGGTGGCGCTGACGCACATCGAGCGAGCGCCAGTGGTTTGGTTTCGCGTCCGCTTCGACGCCGACCTGACTGAACCGTTCTGGATGGT
Source organism: Vitreoscilla sp. (assembly GCA_018780145.1). Lineage (GTDB taxonomy): Bacteria > Pseudomonadota > Gammaproteobacteria > Burkholderiales > Burkholderiaceae_C > Ideonella. The sequence goes on from JADMKA010000009.1 coordinate 27,069, forward strand.
CTACCTGCCCTTCCTTTACGGGGGCGGTCAGGTCAGCGTCAACGGCTTCCCGGTGGCCAACGTGACCCAGACCACGCCCGACCTGTACGTGCGCTGGGAGCACCCCTTCCTGCTGCCGCTGCCGGCCGGCACCCTGCGCGCCAAGGACAACATGCTGCTGATCCGGCTGGTGCCGGCCCATGACACCACGCAGGCCATGATGCCGCGGCTGGCCCTGGGGCCGCATGCCGCGCTGCAGCCCCTGTTCGACCGCCGGCTGTTCATGGTGCGCACGGTGCCTGTGGTGACCTTGGTCTCGGGCCTCGTGGTCGGTGCCCTCGTGCTGCTGATCTGGTACCGCCGCCGGCAGGAAGTGCTGTACGGCTGGTTCGGCCTGGCGGCCATCCTCTGGGCCCTGCGCACCACCACCTTCGTCTTCGATGCCTTGCCTGCCGGCGCCTGGCAGCTCTGGCGGCTGCTGTACTTCATGAGCACCGGCGGCTTCATCGTGGTGCTGGCCATGTTCACGCTGGGCTTGGCCGGTTGGTCGCGCCCGCTCATCACACGGTTGCTGCTGGGCTACTGGGCGCTGGGGCCGGTGGCCTACTTCGTCGGCGGGCATGCATTCACGTCCGAGGTTTGGGTGGCGGGGCTGATCCCGGTGGGCATGGGGCTGGCCGTGGTGGCCTTCGTCGCGGCCTGGCGGCGGCGCAGCGGCGAGACCCTGGCCATTGCTTCGGCCCTGGCTCTGGCCTTCGGTGCCGGCCTGCACGACTACCTGGTCGCCGACAGTTCAACGCTCTTGAAGGCGTTGGCACCCAGCTGGTCAGACCACCGCCTGTTCCTGCTGCACCATGCGGCCAACGTGCTGCTGATGGTGATGGGCGTGCTGCTGGCGGTGCGCTTCGTGCGTACGCTGGGCGAGGTGGAAGCGGCCAACCGGACACTGGAAGCGCGCGTGCTAGAACGCGAACGCCAGATCAGCGCGAGCTACGCGCGCATCGCCGTGTTGCAACGCGAACAAGCCGCCACCGACGAGCGCCAGCGCATCATGCGCGACCTGCACGACGGCCTGGGCTCGCAGCTGTTCATCTCGCTGTCTCGCGCCGAGCGCGGCGCGCTGGACCCGTCGGCCGTGTCCGACACGCTGCGCGGCGCCATCGACCAGATGCGGGTCGCGCTCGAGGCGCTGGCGTCGGAGGAGCAGGACTTCGGCACCGCCTTCGGCAACTTCCGCTTCCGCTGGGACGCACGCCTGCGCGACTGCGGCCTCAAGCCGGTCTGGCAGATGGACCTGCCCGACGCGATGCCGGCCATCGCGCCGCACGACGCGCTGCAGATCCTGCACATCGTGCAGGAGTCCCTCACCAACGTGGTCAAGCACGCGCGTGCGAGCACGGTGACGGTGCGCATGCAGCACGCCGGGGGCGTGCTGGCGGTGGACGTGGTGGACGACGGCGTAGGCGGCGCAGCGGCCAAGCCAGCCACCGGCGGCGGGCGTGGCCAATCGAACATGGCCAAGCGAACGCAGCGTCTGGGCGGCACGCTGGAGACCGAGTTCGGCGCCCACGGCGGCCGGGTCAGCCTGCGCATGCGGCTGGCCGACACGCCGCCCGGCGGCCCGCAGGCGCCAGAGCCTGGGCTGGCCCTACCGTGATCGCGGGATACCGCGCCGTCTATGCGGTATCGCCAGGCCAGGCACGGTTTTCTACAGTCTCTTCACCGCTTCACAACGAAGCGAAACCCACCGGAGAGACCTCATGAACATGACTTCCACCACCGCCCGCCTCATCACCCGTTTCACCGCCTTCTTCGCCGCCGCCGTCGTCACCACCTTGATCGTGGGCAGCCAGTTCGGCCTCGCCCAGCGCTACGACGCCCAGGCCCATGCGGTGATGGCCGGCCAGCCAGCCGCCGGACTCATGGCACAGGCCAAGACCCCGGCACAGACCACCTTGGGTTGAGGTTCCGCCCCAGGAGGCTGTCGGGCTTCATCAAGGCTGAGTCCGGAATCGAACAGTCCAGTGGACTGCTTGTGCCCGGCGAAGGCACAGCCCTTGCGTGGGCACCGCCACGAGCCTGGCGGGCGGGTGTCTGCTGCACCACGCCGACGGGCTCGTGCACAGCCGGAGTGCACCCATGCCCCTTACTGCCCTCGCTTCGATACCGCTCACCCAGCCGCAGCCACGCCTTCATCAATCGTCCAGCCTTGGAGCCGAAGGCTGGACGCAGCTCGTCAACCAGGCGGGACGCCAGAGGATGCTGTCGCAACGCATCATCCTGCACGCCGTGCTGGCCTCGCAGGGTGACGAGGGCGCCCGGCAGACCGCACACGACGCCCTGGCCTTGTTCGAGCGCAGCCATGAGACGCTCAGTCGTGGCAGCCCGGAGCTGCCGATGCCAGCCGATCGGCGCCTGGTCGACGCTTTTCACGGCCCTCAAGGCGCCGACACTCCCATCCGCGAGTTCATCGGCCTGGCCCACCGCGCTTTGCAACCCGCCGGCCGGCTTGGCCCACACACCGTGCCGGCGCTGCCACGGCTGACGGCCCAGGCGACGCCGGTGCTGAACCTCCTGCAGCGCTTGACCCAGCTCTATGAAACCTTGGCGCTCGAATCCGCCAAGACGCGGCGCCGCCAGTCGGCGGACTTGATCGATCGCATTCAACGCGTCGCACGCGAGGCCCGGATCGTCACCTTCAACGCCCGCGTCGGCGCGGCGAGGGCCGGCGCGGTCGGCCGCGAATTCGCCGCCGTCGCCGACATCCTGGCGCGCATCACCGAAGAGGTCGAACACTTGGCGAAGCAGGCCGGGCAGATGAACGCCTAGCGCGGTGTCGCCTCGCCGAGTCAGGCCGTCACGCGCCACACCGTGTCGCCCAAACCCGAAAGCACCGCAGACCGGCGATCCGAAACTCAAGTCGGGGGCACCCGTGAATCCCTCGAACCTCGCGTCAACGTTGGCTTTGCGGCCCGTTGGTCGCAAGTAAGCCGGACAGCTGCAAGCCGACCTTATCCCCATAACAGAGACGACTATCCCCATTTCATGGATATACTTATAATAGGGATGAGTAGCCACAATTCAGGGCAGGATGAGTTCAGTCGACTTTCTCTTCACGCCGACCGTTCAGCGGGTGCTCGGAACGACGCTGACCCATCCAGGCCGGTCGTTCACGCTCCAGGAACTGCTCCGCCGGGCCGGCACCGGCCGGGGGAGCGCCCAGCAGCAGATCGACCGCCTCGTGCGCGCCGGTGTGCTCGTGGAGGAGCCGCGTCGCGGTCGCCAGAGGAGCATCCGAGCCAATACCGAGTTCTTCCTGTACCCCGAGCTCAAGAGCATCGCCCTGAAGACCTTTGGTCTCATCGAGCCAGTGCGCGAAGCTTTGCAGATTCACGCCGATCGCATCGAGGAGGCGTTCATCTTCGGTTCGGTGGTCAAAGGAACCGACACCGGCAAGAGCGACATTGACGTCATGGTCGTGGGGGATGTGCCTCAGTTGGAGCTGTTCGAGGCCGCAGGTCAGTTACAGCAGCGGCTCGGGCGCGTGGTGCAATTCAACGTCTACGCGCCGGACGAGTGGCGCGACCTGGTCAAGGACGACCCGGTGGTTTCCCAGATCGCCGATGGCCCCAAACTGCAGGTGATGCCGCATGCCAAGACCTACTGAATACGAGAACCTCATCAAGACGCGCGCGCTCGAAGCCGTGCAGCCCACGCCTGGCGCGGTGGCCGGCTTCCTGAAGAACGCCGAGAACTTTCTGACCCTGTCGAAGACGCTTCTCGCAGGCGCGCCTGTGGCGACCGAGCCCATGCAGGTCTTCACGAACGCGTATGAAGGCTACCACCAGGTGGTGCAGGCAGTGCTCGAGTTCCACGAGGTGCGCACGAAGGAATCGGGCCGCGCTCTGGCAATCCAGCGGGTCAGCGCCGACCTGAAGCTGTCGGCGGCAGAGATGGCCGCCGTCATTCGCGCGCACGACAGGCGCAACGACACCTCGTACAGGTCGCCGTTTCCGCCGCTGTCCAGGGCCGACGCGGCGACGATGGTCGCCATACTGGAGACGTATCTCCCGGCAGCACGAACTCTCACTGGCGCCTGAAGAAACCGCCGGAGGTCGCGCAGCTCAGCGATCCAGCGCAAACCAGGCGTATTCGACATCCGGCTCGCTCTCGGGCGCCGGGCTAACGCCCAGCCGCTGCAGCACGAAGCCGTGGTGCTCGTAGAAGGCGCGTGCGGCCTCGTTGCGCTGGAAGGTGAACAGGCGCAACTCGCGCGGCGACTGTGCCCGGGCCACCGCCAGCAGCGCGCTGGCCACGCCGTGGCGGCGGAATTCGGCGAACACCGCCAGGTGGCGGATCCAGGGCGGCTCGACGGCGATCAGGCCTCCCAGGCGGCCCGCCACGTTGGCCACATGGATCGCGCAGGCAGGCATCACCTGGCTGGTGAAGAAGACGCGTGCGCCGTCCAGCGTGTGGCTCTGGTGCTCGTCGTTGTACCAGTAGCTGTCGATGCTGGTGCCGTGCCAGCGGCGAACGATCTCCTCCACCTCCGCCGGGTCGCCCGCGTTCAGCGGGCGCACCACCAAGGGAGGCATGCTGCTCAGGCCGCGGCCGGCGTCCAGCCGCGCGGCACGGCGCCGATCAGGCGCTTGGTGTACTCCTGCTGCGGCGCGCGCAGGATGGCGTCCGCGCTGGCCTGCTCGACGACCTCGCCGTCCTTCATCACCAGCACCTCGTCGCTGATGAAGCGCACCACCGCGAGATCGTGGCTGATGAAGATGTAGGCCAGGCCCAGTTCGTCCTGCAGGTCCTTCAGCAGGTTCAGCACCTGGGCCTGCACCGACACATCCAGCGCGCTGACCGCCTCGTCCAGCACCAGCACCTCGGGGTTCAGCGTCAGGCAGCGGGCGATGGCCACGCGCTGGCGCTGGCCGCCGGAGAACTCGTGCGGGTACTTGGCGAAGGCGCGGTCGTCCAGCCCCACCTTGACCAACAGATCGCGGGCGCGCTGCTCGCGCTCGGCCGTGCTGGCGCCGATGCCGTGGATGGCCATCGGCTCGATCAGGGTCTGGCCGATGGTGAAGCGCGGGTTCAGCGAGGCATAGGGGTTCTGGAAGACGATCTGGATGCGCTGGCGCATGCGCTGGCGCTCGGCGTCGTCCAGCGTCAGCAGGTTCTTGCCCTCGAAGAGCACCTGGCCGGCGGTGGGCTCGTGCAGGCGCAGCAGGGTGAGCCCCATGGTGGTCTTGCCCGAGCCGGATTCGCCCACCACGCCCAGCGTGTGGCCGCGGCGCAGCTTGAAGTTCACATCCCGCACGGCCTTGAACTCGCGCTTGCCGAACAGGCCCGTCTTCAGCCAGAAGCTCTTGGCCAGCGACGAGACCTCCAGCACCACCGGCGCCTCGGGGTTCTTGGCGGCGGCCGCGCCGTGCGCGTCGCGGCCGGCGATGTGGTCGTCGATGACCATCAGGCGCGCCGGGTTGTGCGTGAGGCTGGGGCGGCAGGCCAGCAGCGCCCGCGTGTAGGCATCCTGTGGGGCATTGAAGATGCCGGCCACCGGGCCCTGCTCGCGCACCGTGCCCTGGCGCATCACCACCACGTGGTCGGCGATCTCGCCCACCAGCGCCAGGTCGTGGCTGATGAACAGCACCGACAGGCCGTGTTTCGCCTTCAGGCCGGCCAGCAGCTCGATGATCTGGCGCTGGATGGTCACGTCCAGCGCGGTGGTGGGCTCGTCGGCGATCAGCAGCTTGGGCTCGCAGGCCAGGGCCATGGCGATCATCACCCGCTGCTGCTGGCCGCCGGAGAGCTCGTGCGGATACGCATCCAGCCGGCGCTTCGGCTCGGGGATGCCCACCTCCACCAGCAACTGCTCGGCGCGCTCCAGCGCCTGCCGGGGCCGCAGCCCGAGGTGAACGACCAGCGGCTCGATCAGCTGCTGGCCGATCGTGAAGACCGGGTTCAGCGAGGACATCGGATCCTGGAACACACAGGCGATCTCGCGGCCGCGCAGCGCCCGCAGCTCGGCCTGGCTGGCCTGCAGCAGGTCCTTGCCCTGCCACAGCACGCGGCCGGAGCGCTCGGCGTTGTCGGGCAGCAGGTTGACGATGGACATCGCCGTGACGCTCTTGCCCGAGCCGGATTCGCCCACCAGCGCCACCGTGCTGTTGGCCGGCACGTCGAAGCTGACGGCCTGCGCCCCCCGGCCCACCGCCTCGGCGCGTTGCACGACACCGCCCACGCTGCCCATGCGGAAGGCCACCCTCAGGTCCTGGATGGACAGCAACATCATTCAGCTCCGCGAAGCTTGGGGTCCAGCGCATCGCGCCAGGCATCCGCCATCAGCGAGAACGCCGTGACGAACACCGCCATGAACAGCGTGGCCGCGGCCAGCTGCCACCAGAAGCCGAGGATCAGCTCGCCCTGGGCCTCGGCCAGCATGGTGCCCCAGCTGACCTGATCCACCGGCACGCCCAGCCCCAGGTAGGACAGGATCACCTCGCTCTTGATGAAGCCCACCACCAGCAGGCTCATGCGCACCAGGATCACGTGGCTCACGTTGGGCAGGATGTGGCGGAACATGCGCGACGCCTGCGAGGCGCCGATGGCCTCGGCCGCGCGCACGTACTCGCGGGTGCGGTGCTTCATGAACTCGGCCCGCACCTGGCGGTACAGCCCCGTCCAGCCCACCAGCCCGAGGATCAGCACCACCGTGCCGATGCCACGGCCGAACACGGCCGCAAAGGCGAAGATCAGCAGGATGTCGGGGATCGAGGTGAAGACGTTGTAGAGCCACTCCAGGAAGTCGCCGATCTTGCCGCCGAAGTAGCCGCCCAGCGCCCCCAGCAGGGTGCCGATGCCGGTGGCCAGCAGGGCCGCCAGCACGCCGACGAAGACGGAGATCTCGGTGCCCTTGATGGCCTTGGCCAGCACGTCGCGGCCCAACCGGTCGCCGCCCAGCGGCAGCGTCTCGGCCTTGGGGGACTCGGCCGTCTGGTACTGCTTGGCGCGCTCGGCCCACTCCTTGTACTTGGGCGCCAGCGGGTCGATGTCGCTGATGTCGACGTTGGGGCCGGCCACCTGCTCGATGGCGCCGGTGGCCTCCGGCGGCGCCGGGCCCAGGAAGGTCGGCGGCGCATTCGGCACGCCGGTCTCCTGCTGCCAGTCCTTCGCCACCAGGCCAACGGCCGCCAGCGCGATCAGCAGCAGGAAGGCGAGCACGATGACCATCGACACCACGCCGACCCGGTCTCCCTTGAAGCGCCGCCAGGCGGCATGCCAGACGCCTTCGGAGTGCTCGACGGGCACCGGCACGGCGCTGCTTTGAATGACTGCGCTCATTTGAGAACCACCCGCGGGTCGACCACCTTGTAGAGCAGGTCCGTGGCCAGGTTGATCAGCATCGTCAGCGCCGCCAGGTAGACCGTGACCGCCTGGATGACCGGGTAGTCGCTGCGGTTCACCGCCAGCAGCACCTCGCGGCCGAGGCCGGGGATCGAGAAGAAGACCTCGATCAGGAAGGAGCCGACGAAGATGCCGGGCAGCGCCAGGCCGACGTTGGTGAGGATCGGAATCATCGCGTTGCGCAGCACGTGCTTGAACAGCACCGTGCCCTCGCCCAGGCCCTTGGCGCGCGCGGTGCGCACGTAGTCCTGCCCCAGCTCGTCGAGGAAGAAGCTGCGGTACAGGCGCGTCTGCGGCGAGATGCCCACCGCCACCGCCAGCAGCACCGGCAGCGGCGCGTAGATGGCCAGGTTCTTCAACGTGGAATCGCTCCAGCCCTGCACCGGGAACCAGCCGAGCTGGAAGCCGAAGACGTACTGGCCGACGATCACGTAGACCAGGAACGAGATCGACAGTGCCACCGTGGTGACGACCATGATGGTGCGGTCGGTCAGCGAGCCGCGCACATAGGCCACACCCAGCGCGATCGGCACCGCCAGCAGCGTGTCCAGCAGCAGGATGGGTGTCATCACCGTCAGCGTGGCCGGCAGGCGGGTGGCGAAGAGGTTGCTCACCGCCTCGTTGGTGGCCCAGCTCTTGCCCCAGTCGAAGGTGGCGATCTGCTTGATGAAGATGCCCAGCTGCACCCACCAGGGCTCGTTCAGGCCCAGCTGCTGGCGGATGGCATCCACCTGCTCGGGCGTGGCGTTGAGGCCACCAAGGATCTCGGCCGGGTCGCCGCCGAAGAATTTGAACAGCACGAACACCAGAAGCACGACGCCGACCAGGGTCGGGACCATCTGCCACAGGCGCCGGATCAGATAGGCCGCCATGCGCTCCTCTTTCTGCCACGCTGCACCGCCTCGTGGGCGGCACCGATGCGCGAGTGTAGGGGCGCATGCAAGACCCGCGCCTTGGCGTTTGCCCCGCGTCCACACCGATGCGCAGGGTGTTCCCGATGCACTATCGTCGCGTGGTGAAGCGAACCCTCGCCCTCCTCTTCCTCTGGCTGGCCCTGGCCGGCACCGTGGCGGCCACGCCGGCCAAGGTGCTGCGCTACGCCCTGGTGGAGGACGCGACCACGCTGGATCCAGTGGCCATCAGCGACATCTACAGCCAGGAGGTGGCCGGCAGCATCTTCGAGCCGCTCTACCGCTTCGACTACCTGGCCCGGCCGGTGGCCATCCGGCCCCAGGTGGCGGCCGCGCTGCCGGAGGCCAGCGCGGATTTCCGCGAGTTCACCGTGCGGCTGAAGCCCGGCATCCACTTTGCCGACGACCCGGCCTTCGGCGGCCAGCCGCGCGAGGTGGTGGCGCAGGATGTGGTCTACGCCATCCAGCGCATCTTCGACCCGCGCTGGAAGAGCCCTCAGTACCCCACCTGGGTCAGCCTGGGCCTGCTCGGGCTGGAGGCCCGGCGCCAGCAGGCGCTGGACGACAAGCGGCCCTTCGACTACGCACGCCCGGTCGAGGGCGTGGTGGCACTGGACCGCCGCACCCTGCGCTTCCGGCTGGACAAACCCAACCCGCGCTTCGTCTTCGAGCTGACCGGCATCGTCGCCGCGGCGCCGGTGGCGCGCGAGGTGGTCGAGCGCTATGGCGACGCGATCGGCGAGCACCCGGTGGGCAGCGGCCCGTTCATGCTGGCCTCGTGGCGTCGTGGCTCGCAGATCGTGCTGGCGCGCAACCCCGGCTACCGCGACGTACGCTACGACGAGCAGGCACCAACTGGCGATGCAGCGGCCACGAGGGTGGCAAACCGGCTGTCCGGCCGCCGCCTGCCGATGGTGGACCGGGTCGAGATCGCGGTCATCCACGAAGACCAGCCACGCTGGCTGGCCTTCCTGAACGGTGACTTCGACCTCGCCGGTGTGCCCGGCACCTTCGCGCCGGTGGCCTATCCGGGCGGCAGGCTGGCACCGGGTCTGGCCCGCCAGGGCATCCAGGCGCAGCGCCAGGCCCGGCCCGACGTGGTCTACACCGTGTTCAACATGGACGACCCGGTGGTGGGCGGCTACGGTGCGGCGCAGGTGGCGCTGCGCCGCGCCATCGGCTTGGGCTACGACAACCATGAGGAGATCCGCACCCTGCGCCGCAGCCTGGGCGTGCCGGCGCAATCGGTGGTGCCGCCTTCCACTTACGGGTACGACGCGGCGATGCGCAGCGAGATGAGCCGGTACGACCCGGCGCAGGCCAATGCCCTGCTCGATCTCTACGGCTTCCTGGACCGTGACGGCGACGGCTGGCGCGAGCGGCCCGACGGTTCGCCGCTGGTGCTGCAGTACCACACCGACAAGACCCTGCGCCCCTTCAACGAGCTGTGGCGGCGCCGCATGGACGCCCTGCGCCTGCGCATCGAGTTCGTCCCGGGCCAGTGGACCGAACAGGCCAAGGCCGCACGCGCCGGCAAGCTGATGATGTGGTTCCTGTCGTGGAACGCCGATGCGCCCGACGCCGAGGCCTTCCTGCGCCTGGGCTACGGCCCGGCGGTCGGCGGCGACAACATGTCGCGTTTCAATCTGCCGGCCTACAACACCTTGTACGACAGGCAGGCCGCGCTGCCCGACGGCCCGGAGCGCCTGGCCGCCATGGCCGAGGCCCAGCGCCTGCTGCTGGCCTACCTGCCGATCAAGGCCCATGTGCACCGCGCCAGCGTGACGATGAACTGGCCGCGCCTGGTGGGCTACCGGCCGCACCCCTTCCTGCGGCCGTTCCATGCGTACGTCGACATCGACGCCGCCACGCCATGATCCGCCCGCTCGTGGCCGCCGCGCTGATCGCCGCATTCAGCCCCACCCAGGCGGGCGACGCGCCCAAGGTACTGCGCTATGCGTTCCCCATCGCCGAGACGGGCTTCGACCCAGCGCAGATCAGCGATGTCTACTCGCGCATCGTCGTCGCCAACATCTTCGAGGCGCCACTCACCTACGACTACCTGGCCCGCCCGGCGCAACTGCGGCCCGCCACCGCCGCGGCGCTGCCCGAGGTCTCGGCGGATTTCCGCACCTGGACCTTCCGCCTGAAGCCCGGCATCCACTTTGCCGACGACCCGGTGTTCAAGGGCCAGCCGCGCGAGCTGGTGGCGGCCGACTACGTCTACTCGATCAAGCGCCACTACGACCCGCGCTGGAAGAGCCCCAATCTCTACAATTTCGAGAACGCGAAGATCGTCGGCCTGTCCGAGCTGCGGCAGAAGGCCCTGAAGGACAAGACGCCGTTCGACTACGACAGCGAGGTCGCCGGCCTGAAGGCGGTGGACCGCTACACCTTCGTCGTCACCGTGGCCGAGCCGCTGCCGCGGCTGGCCAATGCCTTCGCCGACGCCGGCATGACTGGCGCGGTGGCGCGCGAGGTGATCGAGGCGGCGCCGGACAAGACCATGGAGCACCCGGTCGGCACCGGGCCCTACCGGCTGGCCGAGTGGCGGCGCTCGTCGCGCATCGTGCTGGAACGCAACCCGGGTTTTCGCGAGCAGCGCTACGACGCGCAGCCACCGGCCCACGATGCCCGTTCGCAGGCCATCGCCGCGCGCATGGCAGGCAAGCGCCTGCCGCTGATTGACCGGGTGGAGGTCTCCATCGTCGAGGAGTCGCAGCCACGGCTGTTGGGGTTCCTGAACGGCGAGCACGACTGGATCGAGCGCCTGCCGCCCGAGCTCTCGCCACCCATCATCCCCAACGGCCGGCTCGCGCCGCACCTGCAGAAGAAGAGCCTGCAACTGGAGCGGGTGCCGGCGGTGGACGTCGGCTTCAGCTACTTCGGCATGGAGAACCCGGTGGTCGGTGGCTACACGCCCGCCAAGGTGGCGTTGCGACGCGCCATCGGCCTGGCCTATGACGTCGAGGCCGAGATCACCCAGGCGCGCAAGGGCCAGGCGGTGCTGGCGCAAAGCATCGTGCCGCCGCAGATGAGCGGGTACGAGGCGGCGTTCCGCAGCGAGATGAGCGAGCACAGCGTCGCCCGCGCCCGTGGCCTGCTGGATCTGTACGGCTACCTCGACCGAGACGGCGACGGCTTTCGCGAACAGCCCGACGGCAGCCCCTTGACCATCGAGTACTCGGCCCAGCCCGACCAGGCCTCGCGCCTGACGCAGGACCTGTGGAGCAAGGCCATGCAGCGCATCGGCGTGCGCATGGAGTTCAAGATCGCCAAGTGGCCCGAGCAACTCAAGGCCTCGCGCGCCGGCAAGCTGATGATGTGGGGGCTCTTCTGGAGCGCCACCATGCCCGACGGCAGCGATTTCCTCGGCCTGATGTACGGGCCCAACAAGGGCCAGTCCAACCACGCCCGCTTCGACCTGCCGGCCTACAACGATCTCTACCAGCGCCAGGCCCGGCTGCCCGACGGCCCGGAGCGCGAGGCGCTGATCCGCGAGGCCAAGAAGCTGGGCGTGGCCTACATGCCCTACAAGGTCACCGGCCACCGTATCCTGACGGATGTGCTGCACCCGTGGGTGATCGGCTACCGCCGGCACCCGTTCCTGCGCGACTCGTGGCGCTACCTCGACATCGACAACGCGCTGCGGCCCGACCCGGGCCCGAACCCCCACTGAGCCACCATGCAACGACCCGCCCGACTCGCCTCCCTGGCCCTCGCCTTCGCCCTGGCCCTGCCCGCCGGTGCGCAGGAGGCCGCGCCGCAGAAGGTGCTGCGCTACGCCTTCCGCGCCGCCGAGACCAGCTTCGACCCGACGCAGATCAACGACATCTACTCGCGCACCGTCACGGCGCACATCTTCGAGGCGCTCTACACCTACGACCACCTGGCACGGCCGTCCGCCTTCAAGCCGCTGACCGCCGAAGCGATGCCCGAGGCCAGCGACAACCACCGCACCTGGACGATGCGGGTCAAGCCCGGCATCTACTTCGCCGACGACCCGGTCTTCAAGGGCGCCAAGCGCGAGCTGGTGGCCGAGGACTATGTGTTCGCCATCAAGCGCTTTGCCGATCCGGCGTTGAAGAGCCCCGTCTGGAGCTACGTGGACGGCTTCAAGCTGCTCGGCCTGGCAGAGGAGCGCCAACGCGCCATCGGCAGCAAGCAGCCTTTCGACTACGACGCGCCCGTCGAGGGCCTGCGCGCGCTGGACCGCTACACCGTGCAGATCCGGCTGGCCGAGCCGCGGCCGCGCTTCATCGAGTTCCTCGCCGCGAGCGACCTGTTCGGTGGCGTGGCGCGCGAGGTGGTGCGGGCCTATGGCGACAAGCTCGCCGAGCACCCGGTGGGCACCGGGCCGTTCAAGCTGGTGCAGTGGCGGCGCGCCAGCTTCATCGCACTGGAGCGCAACCCCGGCTACCGCGAGCGCTTCTACGACGCCGAGCCCGCGCCCGATGACGCCGAGGGCCAGGCCATCCTGGCGCGCCTGAAGGGGCGGCGCCTGCCGATGGTCGACCGGGTCGAACTGTCCATCATCGAGGAGAACCAGCCGCGCTGGCTGGCCTTCCTGAACGGCCAGCACAACTTCATCGAACAGGTGCCGGCCGAGTACAGCAGCCTGGCCATGCCCCAAGGCAAGCTGGCGCCCAACCTGGCCAAGCAGGGCGTGCAAGGCTGGCGCCGGGTGCGCTCGGATCTGTACGCCACCTTCTTCAACCTCGACGACCCGGTGGTCGGTGGCTACACGCCGGAGCGCGTGGCGCTGCGCCGCGCGATCTCGCTGGGGCTGGACGTGGCACGCGAGATCCGCCTCGTCCACAAGGGCCAGGGCATCCTGGCGCAGGCGCCGGTGATCCCCCACACCCGCTCCTACGACCCGGCCTTCAAGAGCGAGATGAGCGAATACAGCCCGGCCAAGGCCGCCGCGCTGCTGGATCTGTACGGCTATGTCGACCAGGACGGCGACGGCTGGCGCGACCAGCCCGGCGGGGCGCCGCTGGTGCTGCAATGGTCGATCGAGACCGACCAGCGCGCGCGCCAGATCTCCGAGCAGTACCAGCGCGACATGAGCGCGCTGAAGATCAAGGTCCAGTTCAAGCAAGGCAAGTGGCCCGAGCTGTTGAAGGCCGCCCGCGCCGGCAGCTTCCAGATCTGGCACGTGGGTGGTGTCTCCGCGTCGCCGGACAGCCAGGGCGCCTTGCAGCGCTTCGACGGCAAGCAGGTGGGCGGGCAGAACATGGCGCGTTTTCGCCGGCCGGAGTTCGACGAGGTCTACCGCCGCTTGAGCGAGCTGCCGGACGGCCCCGAGCGCGAGGCGCTGTTCGTCGAGGCCAAACGCCTGGCCGTGGCCTGGATGCCCTACCGCATCCGCTTCCACACCCTGGTCACCGACCTCGCGCGGCAGGACCTGCACGGGTTCCGCCGCCCGGCCTTCTGGCTCGACTGGTGGCAGTACGCCGACGTGAGCGCCGACCTGAGCGCCGGGGCGGCCGGGCGCTGAGCATGGGCCCGGGTTCACCGCGGCGCCGCCACCTGCTGCTGGCCGGTGCCGCGGCGGGCGCGTTGCCCGCGCTGGCGTCGGGCCGCGGCCCCAAGACCCTGCGCCTGGCCTACAACTTCGCCGAGACCGGGTTCGACCCGCCGCAGGTCAGCGACCAGTCCTCGGTGCAGGTCGACGCCCACATCTTCGAGCCGCTGCTGACCTACGACTACCTGGCCCGTCCGGCCCGGCTGCAGCCGCTCACCGCCGCCGCGCTGCCGGAGGTCTCGGCCGATTTCAAGCGCTTCGTGTTCACGGTCAGGCCGGGCATTTTCTTCGCCGACGACCCGGTGTTCAAGGGCCAGCCACGCGAGCTGGTGGCCGCCGACTATGCCTACAGCATCCGGCGCTTCTACGACCCGCGCTGGAAATCCGAGCACCTCTACCAGTTCGAGAACGCCAAGATCCTGGGCCTGTCCGAGCTGCGCCAGCAGGCACTGAAGGGCAAGGCCGGGTTCGACTACGACGCCCCGGTCGACGGCCTGCGGGTGCTGGACCGGTACCGGCTGGAGCTGCGCCTGGCCGACCCGGCGCCGCGCTTCACCCACGTCTTCGCCTCGCCGTTGCTCGCCGCCGCGGTGGCGCGCGAGGTGGTGGAGGCCTATGGCGACGACCTGATGGCGCACCCGGTCGGCACCGGGCCCTTCCGCCTGGTGCAGTGGCGGCGCGGCTCGCTGATCGTGCTGGAGCGCAACCCGCGCTATCGCGAGGAGGTGTTCGATGCCGGCAGCGCGGCGGACCATCCCGACTGCCAGGCCGCCGCCGCCCACCTGGCCGGCCAGCGCCTGCCGCTGCTGGACCGGGTGGAGATCAGCATCGTCAACGAGGCCCAGCCGCGCTGGCTGGCCTTTGCCGGCGGCCAGCATGATCTGCTGGAGCTGCCGCCCGAGTTCGCGCCCATCGCCGTGCCCGGCGGCCGCGTCGCACCCCACCTGGCCAAGCGTGGCGTGCGGGCCCAGCGCACCGCCGAGGCGGTGGTGGCACACACTTTCTTCAACTGTGCCGACCCGGTGGTGGGTGGCTACACGCCGGAGAAGGTGGCGCTGCGCCGCGCCATCTCGATGGCGCACGACACGGCCCGCATGGTCGACGGCGTGCTGAACGGGCAGGCGGTGGTGGCGCAATCGATGATCCCGCCGCACTGCTACGGCCACGACGCCGCCTACACCACCCGCTCGCGCGGGCCGGCGAAGGCGCGGGCCCAGGCCCTGCTGGACACCTACGGCTACCTCGACCGCGATGGTGACGGCTGGCGCGAGGCGCCCGATGGCTCGCCGCTGGTGCTGCGCAAGGCCAGCCCGGAGGACCAGCGCTCGCGGGCCTTCAACGACATCTGGCGCGCCAGCATGAACGCCATCGGCCTGCGCATCGAGTTCGAGGTGCACACCTTCGGCGACCTGATCAAGCGCTCGCTGGCCGGGCAGTTGCCGATGTGGGGCTTCGCCTGGACGGACGGCGACTTCTTCCTGGGCCTGGCCTACGGGCCCAACGGCGATCAGTCCAACGACGCGCGCTTCCAGCTGCCCGCCTTCGACGCCCTGTACCAGCGCCAGCGCCGCCTGCCCGACGGCCCCGAACGCCTGGCCCTGATCCGCGATGCCCAGCGCTGCATGCACGCCTGGGCGCCGTACCTGCCGCACTACCACCCCATCACCACCGACCTGCTGGCGCCGGCCGTGCGCGGCTACGTGCGCCACCCGTTCCGGCGCGACGAACTGCGCTTCGTCGACGTGTTATGAGAGGCCCGACGATGCCCCTGCCCGAACCCCGCATCACCGCCTACCAGCGCTGGCTGGCCGAGACCCGTGGCCTGCACTTCCCGCACTACGAGGATCTGTGGCAATGGTCGGTCACCGACCTGGAGGCCTTCTGGCGCTCCATCTGGGACTGGTTCGAGCTCGAGTCGCCCACGCCCTTCGGCGCCGTGCTGGCCGAGCGCCGCATGCCGGGCGCCCGCTGGTTCCCGGGCGCCCAGGTCAACTACGCGCAGCAGGCGCTGCGGCATGGCGCGCGGGCCGATGCGGCCGGCCACCCGGCCATCGTCTGGAGCGACGAGGTCTCGCTGGCGCGCGGCGAACTGCACCAGCTGAGCTGGCCCGAGCTGGCCCGCCAGGTGGGCACGCTGGCGGCCTCGCTGCGCCGACTCGGCGTGGCCCGCGGCGACCGGGTGGTGGCCGTGCTGCCGAACCGGCCCGAGACGGCGGTGGCCTTTCTCGCGGTGGCCAGCGTAGGCGCCGTCTGGTCGCTGTGCTCGCCCGACATGGGGCCGGTGGCGGTGCTGGACCGCTTCCGCCAGATCGAGCCGGTGCTGCTGTTCGCGGCCGACGGCTACCGCTTCGGCGGCGTGGCGCACGAGCGCAGTGCGCTGGTCGGCGAGCTGGTGGGCCACCTGCCCAGCCTGCGCCACGTGGTGCAGGTGCCGGTGCTGGGGGCCGGCGCGGACCCGGCCGCGTTCGCCGGGCCCGGCCGGGCCGCGCACCGCTGGGCCGAGCTGCTGGCCGGCGACGACCGGCTGGCGCCCGAGTGGCTGCCGTTCGACCACCCGCTGTGGATCGTCTACTCCAGCGGCACCACCGGCCTGCCCAAGCCGATCGTGCACGGCCACGGCGGGGTGATGCTGGAGTCGCTCAAGGGCGGCGCGCTGCACAACAACCTGGGCGCCACGGTGGACACCGGCGACCGCTTCTTCTGGTACAGCTCGACCGGCTGGATCATGTGGAACAGCCAGATCAGCGGCCTGCTGGGCGGCACCACGATCGCCTTGTTCGACGGCTCGCCGGCCGGGCCGTCCAACGCGCCGGACTGGGGCACGCTGTGGCGCTTCGCCGCGCTGTCGCGCTGCACCTTCTTCGGCGCCGGCGCGGCCTTCTACGCGAGTGGCCTGAAGGCCGGCGTGGTGCCGCAGCTCGGCAACGACCTCTCGGCCCTGCGCGCCGTGGGCTCCACCGGCTCACCACTGGCCGAGGAGGCCTACCGCTGGATCTGGCAGCAACTGCCGAAGGTCGACGGGCGCGACATCTGGATCGCCTGCATCTCCGGCGGCACCGATTTCGCCGGCGCCTTCGTGGCCGGCCTGCCGACGCTGCCGCTGGTGGCCGGCGAGATGCAGTGCCGCTGCCTGGGCGCCGCCGTGCAGGCCTTCAGCGAGGCCGACGCCGAGGGCCGCGGCCGGCCGCTGATGGACGAGGTGGGCGAACTCGTCTGCACCGAGCCGATGCCGTCGATGCCGCTGTACCTGTGGGGCGATGCGAGCGGCCAGCGCCTGCACGACAGCTACTTCGACATGTACCCCGGCATCTGGCGCCATGGCGACTGGATCCGCCTGGTGCCGCACCCCGAGGCGGCCGGCGCCATCATCTACGGCCGCAGCGACGCCACCATCAACCGCCACGGCATCCGCATGGGCACGGCCGAGCTGTACCGCGCGGTCGAGGCCCTGCCCGAGGTGCTGGACAGCCTGGTGGTCGATCTGGAGTACCTGGGGTGCGAAAGCTACATGCCCTTGTTCGTGGTGCTGCGCGAGGGCCTGTTGCTCGACGAGGCGCTCACGCAGCGCTTGAAGGCCGGCATCCGCAGCGCCCTGTCACCCCGCCACGTGCCCAACGAGATCTGGCAGGTGCCGGCCATCCCACGCACCTTGTCCGGCAAGAAGATGGAGCTGCCGGTCAAGAAGCTGCTGCAGGGCGCCGACCCGGCCAAGGTGATGAACCGCGACGCGATGGCCAACGCGGCGGCTGTCGACTGGTTCGTCGGCTTCGCCGCGCGGCGGCCTGCGCGCTGATCAGCCGATCAGCACATTGACGATCGCGTTGCCGATGCCCATCAGCGCGGCACCGGAGATCAGGCCAGCGCAGATCGGCTCGCAGCCCTCGACCCAGACCGCGTGGCCGCGCGTGCCCGGCGCCTTGTGGCGCAGGCCCATCAGCCAGAAGAGCAGGGCGCCGACGAACATCGCGAAGGTGGCCTCGGGCGGCAGCACCACGCCCAGGCCGATGGACACCGACGACAGCGGGAAGCGGCCCTTGCTGGCCACCCGCGCCAGCTCGATCACCACCGCCGTGGCGGCGGCCACGCCCATGGCGATCAGTGCCGAGACCGGCAGGCCGCCGAAGCCCTTGGCGATGATCTCGGCCACGCCCTTCCACTGCAGCGCACCGGGCATCGCGAACTGCTCGGAGACCAGCGTGGCCGCCGAGCGCACGCCGCTCGCGTCGGCCGGCAGGAACAGCAGGAAGTACAGCGGCACGCAGGCCATCACCCCGGCGAACAGGCCGATCACATGGCCCACCGCCTGGTGGCGCGGCTTGCCGCCCAGCATGTAGCCGGGCTTGATGTCGGAGAGCAGGTTGGCCGCGTTGGCGGCGATCTCGCCGGTCATGCCGGCGGGCAGCAGGTTGCTGGCCGGGTTGGTGTTGTCGATCGCGCCCATCGTGAACTGGGTGATCTTGGACAGCGAGCCGGTGGGTGTCCACGAGGTCAGCGCCATCGAGTTGGTGCAGATCACGGTGAGCACGAAGATCAGCGGCAGCGCGGCCAGCGCCAGGCCCATGCTGACGCCGAAGAACTGGTGGGTGACCCAGGCACCGAGCACGCTGAACACCGGCACGCCGACCCAGCTCATCCACAGTGGCAGCTCGATGTGGGCCAGCGGGTCCGGGCCGGCCGGTGCGGCCGGCTTGCCGGTGCCGCGCAGCGACTTGAAGGCCGAGGTGAACAGCTCGGGCTTGGCCGCCAGGCTGACCAGCGAGCCGGCGACCATCATCGTCACGCCCCACCACATCGACCACTGGTTGACGATCTCGGCGCGCGAGATCGGCACCACCTTGCCGCCCTCCAGCACGCGGGCGACGATGTCGCCGCGCTCGATCATCAGCGGTGCGAGCACCGCGAAGTTGACGAAGGCGCCCAGCACGCAGCTGGTGGCCACCGCGATGCCCATCAGGCCGCCGACGCCCAGCATGGCGGCGTCCAGCGTCAGGCGCAGGCCGAGCGAGCGGATGTCGGAGTTGAGGATCTTCAGCGCCGCGCCGCCGGCCTGGTAGTAGTAGGTGTCCAGCCGTTCATGGAAGGTCCAGGGCTCCTTCATGCCGGCCCACTGGTCCAGGCGCAGGATCTTGAACTGGATCAGCTTCATCCAGCCGTCGCTGACCAGCGCCTGGTACAGGCCGGTGGCCACCGCCACGTAGCCCAGCAGCCGGGCCTTGAACATGCCCGCCCCGGCGGCCCCGTGGTAGAGCGAATCCAGCACCACGCCGCTGGCGCGGCCCTCGGGAAAGGGCATCTGCTCTTCGTTGATGAAGCGCCGCTTCATCGGGAAGGCGATCAGCACGCCGATGATGGAGATCACCACCATCCAGACCATCATCTGCCACCAGGGCACGACGATGCCGGTGATCAGCATGTAGGCCGCCAGGCTGGAGGTGAGCGGCGTCACCACGTAGCCGGCCGCCGTGGCGATCGACTGGGTGCAGTTGTTCTCCAGAATGGTGAAGTCGCGCGAGATGCCCGCGTTGTGCAGCGCGCGCCCCAGCGCGAAGGCCAGGATCACCGAGGTCAGCCCCACACCGATGGTGATGCCGGTCTTGGCAGCGATGTACAGGCCCGTGGCCGCCAGCACGCCGCCCAGCAGGAAGCCTGTCAGGGCCGAGCGCAGCGTCAGCTGCGCCATGTCACCGCGGTAGACGTTCTTCAGCCACCAGTCGTCCTTCTCGCGGCGCGTCCACGTGCGGATCTGTTCTTCGGTGAGTTGCAGCAAGGCCATGGTGTGGGGGGTGCAGAGGCGGCCGGGGTCGGGCCGGGGCGGATTGTGTCAGGCCCAGGCCACTTGCATAGACAGGGATTCGCCCAGGGCCGCCTTCACTTGTAGAAAGCCTCGACCGTGCCCTTGAGCTTGATCGTCAGCGGCTTGCCCTTGCGGTCCAGCGTTCGGCTGGCGGGCACCCGCACCCAGCCTTCGCTGATGCAGTACTCCTCGACATCGGACCGCTCCCTGCCGTTCAGGCGGATGCCGATGTCACGCTCGAAGATCGCGGCCACATGGTGCGGGCTGCGGGGGTCGACGGACAGGCGGTCGGGCAGGGGCGGCGGGGTGTCGGCTTCGGTCATGGGGGCTTCCTTTCAGTGGGGCAGGGCATGCATGCGACGATACGGGACTGTTGTCGACCGGGCGCCCGATGACGCACGATGCTCTTCCCTTCAGTCCCGCGGCGGACCGCAACAAGGCGCCCATTCTCGGCGCCTTGCAGCGGCTGCTGCCTGGCGCGGCGCAGGTGCTCGAGATCGCCTCGGGCACCGGGCAGCATGCGGCGCACTTTGCTGCGGCTTGCCCGGGCTGGCAGTGGCAGCCGACCGAAGCCGACGAATTGGCGCTGCCGGTGCTGGCGGCGCGCTGCGCCGGCCTGCCCCATGTGCTGCCCCCGCAGCGGCTGGATGTGCTGGCCCCGGCCTGGCCGGTCGAGCCGGCGTCGTTTGACGCCGTGTTCTGCGCCAACCTGCTGCACATCTCGCCCTGGCCCACCTGCGCGGCACTGATGCAGGGCGCGGCCGGCGCGCTGCGGCCGGGCGGCATGCTGCTGGTCTACGGCCCCTTCGTCGTCGACGGCGAGCCCACCACCGCCAGCAACCTCGGGTTCGACGCCGATCTGCGGGCCCGCGATACGCGTTGGGGGCTGCGTCGCCTGGCGGATGTCGATGCGCAAGCCAGGCTGCATGGCCTGGCGCTGGCCGAGCGGATCGCGCTGCCGGCCAACAACCTGCTGCTGGTCTTCAGTAGGGCAGGCCCGGCACGTCGAGCTTGACCTTGAAGACGCCGCGCGCGCTGCCGCTGCCCATGGCGGTGATGTAGAGCGTCTTGCGCTTCGGCCCGCCGAAGGCGAGGTTGGTGATCTGGCCGGCGCCCACCGGCATCACGATGCGGCCGATCTCCAGGCCCGCCGGGTCCAGCACCACCACGTCGGTGGAGGTCACGTAGAGGTTGCCGGCGCAGTCGACCACCATGCCGTCGCCCTGGCTGATCTGCGGGGCGAACCGCACGGCCGGCCCGGCCGAGCCATCCGGTGCCACGGCATAGCGGTACAGGCCGTCGCGCGCCGTCACGTACAGCACCTGCTCGTCGGGCGACAGCGTGATGCCGTTGGGCTGGTCGCGCTGGTCGTCGACGACCTTGGCGTTGCCTGCGCCCGGCGCGACACGGTAGACACGGGTGCGCTTCTGCGGCGCGGGTTGGGGCGCCTGCCAGGTGGGGTCGGTGAAGTAGATCGTGCCGTCGCTGCGGAAAGTCAGGTCATTGGGCGAGTTGAAGCGCACGCCCTTGTAGCTGCCGACCACGACGGTGGGCTCCTGCCCCGGCAGGCCGAAGCGCACGATGCCGCCGATCTTGTGGCTGGCCCCGTGCAACACGCCCGCCGCGTCGGTGGCCAGGCCGTTGGTGCCGGCATCGGCGGCGAACACCACGCCAGGCTGGTTGCCGATGATCTGCAGGATGCGCGACGGCGGCGGGTGCGCGCCCTCTCCGAACTCGCTGACGTAGAGCGATCCGCTGCGCCACAGCGCGCCCTCGACATTCGCGCTCAGCGTGCCGAAGTGGTTGAACTCATCCAGCGGCAGGGCGTTGTCCAGGTGGACAGGCTGGGCGCCGTCGGGGATCGGGAAGCCATAGGGCCCGCCAGGGCAAGTGGCCGCACACGCCGTGAAGGCGCCGCTGGCCAGCGTCAGCAGCCACGCGGCCAAGTTGGCAGGTGTCGTCATGCGACCTCCATCGGTAGGGGCACAGCGGAGCATGGTAGGTGCGGTTGGGGGTCGGGCGCGCAACAATCGGTGTCCCCGGGTCCAACGGCGGCCAACCGCACACGGCATGAAGCTCCCCGCATCCATCGGCGTCGAGGCATTCGACGCGCTGCACGACGACATCCCGCGCTGGCAGGACCTCATCGCCTCGATCGCCGCGGAGCACAGCGCGGCGCCCGTGCGGCCGATGGAGGAGGGCACGGTGCTGGTGGCCCTGGTGGGCACGGACCTGGTGGTCAAGCTGTATCCGCCCTTCCTGCGCGACCACTTCGAGTTCGAACGCGCGGCGCTCGGCCACCTGCATGGGCAGTTGAGCGTGCCCACGCCGCGCCTGGTGGCCCACGGCGAGCGCGATGGCTGGCCCTACACCGTGATGACCCAGCTGGCCGGCCAGCCGCTGACCGAGGTCTGGCCCGAGCTTGCGGAAGCGCAGAAGTGCGGGCTGCTGACCGCACTCGGCCGGCTCGCGGCCGAGGTGCATGCCTTGCCGGTGGCCGGCATGGCCGCGCTCGCGCCGGAGTGGGGCGACTTCATCGCCGGGCAACGCGCCCGCTGCCGGCAGCGGCAGCAGCGCACCGGGCTGCCTGCGCACCTGCTGGCGCTGCTGGAGCCCTTCGTGGCGGGTGAGTTGCCGGCCGGGCCACCGGTGATCCTGACCGGGGAGTACACGCCGATGAACCTGCTGTACGGTCCGGCTGCCACGGGCGGCCTGGCCGGCATGTTCGACTTCGGCGACGGCCTCGTCGGCCCACGCGAGTACGACTGGCTGGGCCCGCTGTGCTTCCTGGCGGCCGGCCAACCGGCCCGACTCGAAGCGTTCTTCGGCGGCTACGGTGCCACGCCTGGGCGTGCCGAGCGCCTGGCCCTGCTGCGCCTGTTGCTGCTGCACCGCTACAGCTGCCTGCGCGCGCAGATCGCCTGCCCCGGCTGGGAGCGGGCCGAGAGCTTCGAGGCGCTGGCCGAGCTGATCTGGCCCACCGCTGCGGCCCCTGACGGCGCGGTGGGTTGACAGCGGCGGTCAGCGTTCGCAGAGTGCGAAGCCTCACCTCACGCCAGGATCCCGCCATGAACCCCACCCCGCCCGATTGGCCGCGCATCTCGTCCAGCCTGGTCTGCCAGGATCCGGCGGCGATGATCGACTGGCTGTGCCGTGCCTTCGGCTTTCAGCTGCGGCTGAAGGTGGAGGGCGAAGACGGCCGCATCGAGCACAGCGAGCTCTGTTACGGGGAGGGCGTGGTGATGGTCTGCGGCGAGAGCGGCCCGGGCGCGCCGAGGTTCGGCACGCCGTTGCTCAGCCCGCGCGCGGCCGGCGGCAACACCCAGTCGATGATGGTCTACGTGGACGACGCCGACGCGCACTGCGCCCAGGCCCGCGCCGCCGGCGCACGCATCGTGGCCGAGCCGGCCCTGCACGACTACGGCGAGGCCTACTGGGCCGACCGCAGCTACGGCGCGATCGACCCCGAGGGCCACCTGTGGTGGATCACCCAGCGGATCCGCTCTGCGCCGTGACGGCCCACGCGGCGATCTGCGCCGCCGGCCGCGCCCCGCTGACGCGGCCCACCTCGCGCCCGCCGCTGAGCTTGACCATGGTCGGGATGCTGCGGATGCCGAACCGGGCCGAGGTGCGCGGGTTGTCGTCGCTGTTGACCTTGACGAACAGCGCGCGGCCCTTCAACTGGGCCGCCGCCTGGGCGAACTGCGGCGCCATCTGGCGGCACGGGCCGCACCAGGGGGCCCAGAAATCCACCACCACCGGCAGGCCGCTGGCCTGGGTGACGCGGTCGAAATCGGCGTCGGTGAGCTCCACCGGCTGACCGCTCAGCAACTCGGCACCGCAGCGGCCACAGACCGGGTCCTCGGCCAGGCGTGCGGCAGGCACGCGGTTGGTGGCGCCGCAGGCGGGGCAGGGCACGTGGGTCGATGCGGGCGTGTTCATGCCACCCAGGTGGGTACGGTCACCGGTATCTCAAGATGCCGCCTGCAGGCGCTCGGCGATCGCATCGCCCACGTGCTGCATGAAGACGCGCACCCGGCCGGTGTCGCGCAGGTCGGGGTGGGTCAGCATCCAGACCGGCACGCTCAGCTCGGGGATGGGTTCGGACACCGCCACCAGCTCGGGGTGGCGCGCCTCCATGAAGGTGGGCAGCATGCCGACGCCGATGCCGGTGCGCAGCATGGCCGCCATCGCATTGAAGATGTCCACCCGCACCCGCACGCGGGCAGACGCCAGGTGCTGGCGCATCCAGCGGTCGTAGACCCGCGAGCGGGCGTCGCGCTCGAAAGCCACCCAGGGCGCCTCCTTCAGCAGCACCGGCACCGGGGTCACGGCCTGCGGCAGATCCGGCGCACCGCGCAGCGCGTAGATGCGGCAGGGCGCGGGCCCCAGCGGCCGGCCCACCAGATGTTCGGCCACCTGGCTGGACAGGCGCAGCGCCACATCCGCCTGGCGCTGCGACCAGCTGGTGGACGATTCGGCGCTGCGCCGCGCCAGATCCACCAGGAAGGCGTTCTCCAGCACCTCCACCTCGATACCCGGGTAGGCCTGGGCGAAACGCGCCAGCGGATCGGGCAGCAGGTGCTCCATCACCACGAAGGCGGTGGTCACGCGCAACTCGCCGGTCAGCTCGCGGTCGCGGCCGATCACGCGGCGCTCGATCTCGTCGGCCTGGTCGGCCATGCGCCGGGCCTGCTCCAGCAGCAGCGCACCGGCTTCGGTGGGCTGGTAGCCCTGGCGTTGCCGCTCGAACAGGCGGGCGCCGAGCCGCGCCTCCAGCGCGTCGAGGCGGCGCAGCACGGTGGTGTGGTTCACCCCGAGCTGGCGCGCCGCCGCCGCCAGCGAGCCGCCCTGGCCGATGGCCAGCGCGTAACGCAGATCGCTCCAGTCGAGTCCGGGCATGGTGCGAGTGTCGCAGTTCACTGCAAATCCGCAAACTCAGACTGCATGACAGTCTGTTGCAGGCGTTTATGCGGCGCCCTACAGTGTCTTCACCCAGGCGTATGCCGGGTAAACACTGAGACCATGCCGCACTTGCCCCTCACCTCCGACACGCTGCACAGCCTGGACGCCCTGCCGGGTGAAGCCGTGCGGCCGCCGTTGCGCCTGCTGGAGCGGCCGGCACCAGGGCGCTCGCAGGGCAGCCGACGCGCCGCGCCCCGCGGCCCGCAGGCCGGCTGGCTGGATCGCCTGCGCCAGGCACTTTCCTTGTCCTGAGGCAGCGCCGGCCCCGTTGCGGGCCTCACTCGGCGGAATAATCGGGGGTGCCCTTCCGTAAGCCAGGGGTGAACGCCCCGGAGCCCTTCCGCCAGCAACTGCTCGACACCTTGCCGCGCTTGCGCCGCTATGCGCGCTCGCTGTGCTTCGACCACGCCACCGCCGACGACCTGGTGCAGACCACCGCCGAGCGTGCACTGGCCCACTGGCACCAGTTCGACCAGCGGCGCGACATCCGCGTCTGGCTGCTCTCCATCGCCCACAACGCCCACCTCGACAGGCTCCGCCGCGAGCAGCGCTACACCGTGGTCGACCCCGACCATCTGGCCGAACGGCGCGAGACACCGGCCCCCGGCGACCCTGGGCTGCGCATGGATCTGCTGGCCGCCCTGGCCCGCCTCAGTGCCGCGCACCGCGAGGTGCTGCTGCTGGTGGGTGTGGAACAACTGTCCTACGCCGAGTGCGCCGAGGTGCTGGGGGTGCCGGCCGGCACCGTGATGTCGCGCCTGGCGCGCGCCCGGGTGGCGATGCGCACGGCGCTGGATGGCGGCGCGGCGCGGCCCGAGGCAGCCCCCAACCTGCGGCGGGTGGTCTGATGACGAACAACAAGCTCCAAATGCCGGACGACGAGCTGCTGTCGGCCTGGCTGGACGCCGAGTTGAACGAGCCCACGCAAGCCAGCGTCCAGGATTGGTTGCAGACGCATCCCGACGACGCGGCCCGCGTGCGGCTGTGGGCCGCCGACCGAGACGCCCTGCGTGCCCGCCTGGCGCCCGTGCTGGACGAACCGATGCCCGGCGCCTGGGTGGATCTGGTGACCGCCACGGCGCCGGCGCGGCGCCTGGGTGGCTCCTGGGAAGCGTTGGCGGCGCAATGGGTGTTGGCGGTCGGGCTGGGCGCGGCGACGGGGGCCTGGTGGGCGCGGCCAGGCGGCGAGCCGCCGGTGGTGTCCGGCGCCGCCCCGCTGGCCGCTGCCTCGGCAACCACCGCCGCCGAAACCCAGGAATCATGGCTCCACTTTGCGGCGCTGGCGCATGCCGTCTATGTGCCGGAGAAGCGCCACCCGGTGGAGGTGGCGGTGGAGGGCGACCCGGCGGCGCAGAAGGCCCAGGAGGAACACCTGTCGCGTTGGCTGACCAAGCGGCTGGACGTTCCGGTGAAGATGTTCGACCTGCGCGACCAGGGCTACCGCCTGGTCGGCGGCCGCCTGCTGCCCGAGGGCAACGGCCCCTGCGCGCAGCTGATGTACGAGGACAGCACCGGCCAGCGTGTCACCGTCTACCTGCGCCGCAAGGGTGCGGATGCGCCCGCCAGTTTCCGCTACGAGGAGCTCAACGGCCTGGGCCTGTTCTACTGGGTCGACGGGCCGGCCGGTTATGCGCTGGTGGGCCTGGCACAGCGTGAGCGCCTGCTGGCGCTCGCCGAGGCGATCTACCGGTCGGGCAAGGATTCCATCGGCAGCGTCACCGAGTAATCGGTGGGGCCGCCACGGCTGCCGGGCGAGCCGGGGGCCACCCCGCCGGGCCCCGGGCGGGTCGACGGCGACAGCGTACCGGGCCCCGACGAGAAGCCGCTGCGGCGCGAATCCTGGCGCGCCTTCTCCAGCTCGGCCTCCAGCAGCTTGACCTGCTCGGCATGCGCCTTGTTCAGCGCATCGACCTGCTCGACCAGGGTGTTCATCAGGTGCGACAGCTCGCCGGAGTGCGCCTGGCGAAGCTCCTCCAACGCACGCTCATGGCGCAGCCGCTCGGACTGCCGCTCCTGCTCGCGCTCCTGGCTCTGGCGCGAGTTCGCCTCGGCCAGCGATTTCATCTGGGCGCTGAGCTGCAGGTTGGCGGCGCGCAGCCGCTCGAGCAGGCGCTGCTGCGGGGTCGAGTCGCCCGGTGCGGCGCGGCCGGCCGCGGCATTGTCGGCGGCCAGGCGCGAGGGCGTTGCGTCCTCCGGCTCGTCATCGGCCACGGGCTCGGCGCGCTGGCGCCGCGCGCCCAGCACGATGCCCAGTGCCAGACCCACCACCACGGCCGCCAGCGGCCACACCCAGCCCGGTATCTCGCTCATTGGTTCTTCCTCGCCTCCGCGACCACGAACTCTCCGGGAGAAGGAATCCCGGCCGAAGTGATTGTGAGGCCATTGATGCGTCGGCGCCATCCTCTCCCCTGGGGGGCAGGCGGCAATCGGTCCTGTGCTCGTCTCTTCGGCGCGACGCGGCGAACACTTGAGGGCGCCTCCTAGAATCCGCCGATGAACGCACTGCACCGGCTGGTCGTCGTCACCGTGCTGGGCTTTGCCTCCGGCCTGCCCTTGGCGCTGACCGGCCAGGCCATGCAGGCCTGGCTGAGCCTCGACGGCCTGGACATCAAGACCATCGGTTTCCTGAGCCTGGTCGGGCTGCCCTACACCTTCAAGTTCCTCTGGGCCCCGCTGCTCGATCGGGTCGATCTGCCCTTTCTGGGCCGGCGCCGGGGCTGGCTGGTGCTGAGCCAGCTGTTGCTGGCCGGCGCGCTGTGGCTTCTCTCCAATGCCTCGCCCAAAGGCAACCTGCAGGCGTTCGGCCTGCTCGCCGTGCTGGTGGCCTTTCTCTCGGCCACGCAGGATGCCGTCTACGACGCCTACCGAAGCGACCTGCTGCCACCCCGCGAGCGAGGCCTGGGTTCGTCGCTGAACACCATGGGCTACCGGCTGGCCATGATCCTGTCCGGCGGCGTGGCCCTGATCTGGACCGACCCGGCACAAGGCAACGGCTGGAGCTGGCCCGACGTCTACCGGGTGATGGCCGGGCTGATGGTGGGCGCCGCCGTGTTCAGTGCCCTGCTGTTGCCGCGCCTGCCGATGCCGAAGGCGCCGGCCACGCCGTTGCGGCGCGACCTGACCGGCTTCCTGGCCCTGGCGGCGGCCGTGGTGGTGGGCTACCTGGCCACCGACCGCCTGATCGGCCCGGCGGCCCGCGCGCTGTTCGCCGAGCTGCTGGCCAGCCGGCCGGCCGCCAAGGGCTGGGTGGACCTCGGCGTGCTGCTGGCCGGCATCGGCCTGACGCTGCCGCTGGCCGCCTGGGCGGCGCGCCGGGCGCGCTTCGAGACCCTGCTGTCCGGCCTGGGCCAGTACTTTGCACAACCCGGCGCGGTGGCGATCCTGGTCTTCATCGTGCTGTACAAGCTCGGCGATGCCTTCGCCGGCTCGTTGATGACGCCCTTCCTGCTGCAGGGCGTGGGCTTTGCGCCGGCCGAGGTCGGCCTGGTCAACAAGGTCATGGGCCTGTGGCTGACCATCCTCGGCGCGCTGGCCGGCGGGGCGCTGATGTGGCGCATCGGCCTGTGGCGCGCGCTGATGGCCTTCGGCGTGCTGCAGCTGCTGAGCAACCTCGGCTTCTGGTGGCTGGCGGTGCACGGGCAGGGGGCGATGCCGGGCCTGTCGGTGCCGCCGTTCGACCTCGGCTTCGTCAAGCTGGCGCAGGCCACGCCGGTCGACGGCGGCCTGCTGATGGTCATCGCCTTCGAGAACCTCTCCGGCGGCATGGGCACCGCCGCCTTCGTGGCCTTCCTGATGAGCCTGACCAGCCAGCGCTTCTCGGCCACGCAGTACGCGCTGCTCAGCGCCTTCGCCTCGATCGGGCGTGTCTGGGTCGGCCCCCTGGCCGGGGTGCTGGTCGAGGCCATCGGCTGGCCGGCGTTCTTCGTCGTGTCCACCGTACTCGCCGCGCCCGCGTTGCTGATGCTGGTCAGCCTGCGCAGCAGCGTGCAGGCCCTGGAACTGGAACCGCGCTCGGGCAGCGCGGTCGATGACTGATACGCGCTTACGATGAGTCGGGCACCCTGGCGCTCGGCCCACAATGCCCTGCACTCGCCTTGCCCGCACACCGCTTCATGCCCGACCAGTCCGACCTGACCCCACCCCCCCTGGCCGGCGCCGGCGGCTGCGGCTGCCCCTGGCATGCCCGGCGGCGCTTCACCGGCGGCCTGCTGACGCTCGGCATGCTGGGGCCGCTGGCCGCCTGGGGCCAGGACGGCGTGCGGGGCGACGTGGGCCGGCAGTCCAAGTTCACCAAGCTGGTCTCTGCCGACCAGGTGGAGCAAGCCGCCACCCAGCAGTACGGCCAGTTGAAGCGCGAGGCCTTCGCCAAGGAGGCCCTGGCGCCGGGCAGCGACCCGCAGGTGGTGCGGCTGCGCGCCATCGCCGCGCGCATCATCCCGTTCGCCGCCTCCTGGAACGGCCGCGCCGCCCAGTGGCAGTGGGAGATCAACATGATCCGCCAGAAGGACCTGAACGCCTTCTGCATGCCGGGCGGCAAGATCGCCTTCTACGCCGGCCTGTTGGCGCGGCTGCAGCTGAGCGACGACGAGGTGGCGATGATCATGGGCCACGAGATGGCCCATGCGCTGCGCGAACATGCACGCGAACGCATGGGCAAGACGGCTGCCACCCGGATCGGTGCCGGCCTGTTCAGCTCGCTGCTGGGCCTGGGCAACCTGGGCGACGCCGCCCTGAACATGGGGGCGCAGATCCTGACCCTGAAGTTCAGCCGCGAGGACGAATCCGAGGCCGACCTGATCGGCCTGGATCTCGCCGCCCGCGCGGGCTACGACCCGCGCGCCGGCGTGACGCTGTGGCAGAAGATGACCAAGGCCGCCGAGGGTGCACCGCCGGAGTTCCTGTCCACCCACCCGGCGTCGAACACCCGCATCCAGGAGATCGAGGCGGCGCTGCCCAAGGTCGAGCCGCTCTACGCGGCCGCGCCGCGGCCACCGAAGCGCTACGCGCCGCCGGCGGCGCGGCCCTGACGGGGCCCGTTCGTCACCAGCGCGGCGGCAGCCGGCCGCGCAGGCGCAGGCCCCGGCCTTCGACGAGCGCGTAGTCGCCGGTGACCAGATCCTTCATGACCCGGCTGACCATCTCGCGCGAGCAGCCCAGGTGTTGCGACATCTGGTGGTGGGTCAGGCGCTCGGCGATCCACAGGCTGCCGTCGGGCTGCAGCTCGGCGCTGGCCTCCAGCAACAGCTTCAGCCGGCCATAGACATCGTTCAGCGCGAGCTGCTTGGCCGACATGGTGGCGGCCCGGGCACGGCGGATCACCTTGGCCAGCAGCTCGAAGGCGAAGGCCGGGTGCTCGGTGATGTGCTGGTTGAGGGTGGCGCGGGTGATCACCGCACAGGTGGTGGCCTCCAGCGTCTCCACGCTGGCCGAGCGCGGCCCGCCGTCCAGGCTCATCTCGCCCAGGTACTCGCCGGGGCCGTAGCTGCCATAGGTGATCTCGCGCTCGTTCGGCCCCTCGGAGAAGGCCCGCAGCCGGCCCGCCAGGATGATGTAGAGCGTGTCGCCGAGGTCGCCCTCCTGGATCAGCAGGGTGCCCTTGCGATAGCGCCGCACCTCGCCACGCGAGGCCAGGGCCGCCACCGCCGGTGGCAGGGCGTCGATCAGGTCGGCGGGCTGCGGCGGCTGGGCGGGGGCGGGCATGGGCGCATGCTAGCGCCAGCCCTGCCCGCGTGCCAATTCAGGCCACGGCCTGGCACGCCTCTTCGCTCATCGCACTGGCATTGGCCGCGGCGCGCTGCTGGGCCTCGGCGTCCACCTGGCAGCGCAGGGTGCCGACCAGCGGCGGCAGCATGGCCACCTGCTTGACGAGTTGGCGGATGCTGTCGGCCCCCGTCTTGGCGCGGATGTTGGCGATCTGCGTGCGCACGGTGGCGATCTTGACGCCGTTGCGCGCCGCGATGGCGTTCGGGCTGAGGCCCTCGCACAGGGCCGCCATCACCTGCTCCTCGCTCGGCGAGAGCCGGTGCTCGCGCGCGAAGCCCTGCACCGACAGGCCGCCGCAGACCTGGCGGCGCCCCAGCACCAGCAGGGTGGCCGGCACCCCAGCCAGGGCACCGAAGCCGCTGGCCGAGCCGGCGCCCAGCAAGGGCACCACCGAGATGCCGGCCCGGTGCTCGCCCTCGCCCAGCGTGAGCAGACGGCGCAGGCCGCGGTTGGTGGCCGACTGCAGCGCGCTGTGCAGCGGGGCCACATCCTTGGCCAGGCGGGCACGCAGTTCGTGGCCATGCAGTTCCAGCGGGTACTGGTCGGTCAGGCAGGCACGCGCCGCGTGGTTGGCGTGCAGCACCCGCGGGCCGTCACCCAGCAGCAGCAGGCCGTAGTCGATCTCGTCCAGCATCATCGTCATCAGCCGCGCCACCAGCGCGGCGCCGCCCCGGCGCTCGGGGCCGCAATAGCCCAGGGTCTCGGCCAGCGTGCGGGGCGCGGCCCGGGGCTCGTGGTGGACACTCGGTTCGAACATGGTGTGCCTCCTTGAGGCTCCGGCACAAAACCGCTCCCGAAAGGGGGTGCGCAGTTCCGGAGTCAAGCCAGCTTAGGAACGCCGGGCCTGCGCAGGGGGCCACTTTGCCTGTCACCGGATGTGACAAATTCACGTCCCACCGACGTAGGGGTTGGTCCGCCGCTCCTGTCCGAAGCTGCTTTCCGGCCCGTGGCCAGGGATGAACACCGTGTCGTCGCCCATGGGCCACAGTCGCTGGGTGATGCTGGCGACCAGGGTGGCGTGGTCGCCGCCAGGGAAATCGGTGCGGCCCATCGAACCGGCGAACAGCACGTCGCCGACGAAACAACGCTTCGCCTCGGCACTGTGGAAGACCACGTGGCCCGGCGTGTGGCCCGGGCAGTGGCGCACCGTGAGCCGGCTCTCGCCCAGGGTGAGCTCGTCGCCGTCCGCCAGCCAGCGGGTCGGGGTGAACGGCTCGGCCGGCGGGAAGCCGAACATCTTGCTCTGCTGTGGCAGCCCGTCGATCCAGAACTGGTCGCCCGGGTGCGGGCCGACGATGGGCAGGCCCAGCTCGCGGGCCAGCGTGCCGGTGCCGCCGGCGTGGTCGATGTGGGCGTGGGTCAGCCACAGCGCGACGAGCGTCAGGCCGCGCCGGGCCACCTCGGCCTTCAGCCGCTCGACCTCGCCACCGGGGTCGATCAAGGCGGCCTGGTTCGTGCGGTCGCACCAGACGAGCGAACAGTTCTGCTGGAAGGGCGTGACGGGGATGGTGTGGTAGCGCAGCATGGGCGAGAGTGTCCTTTGGCAACTCAGTGTCGACCTTCGCCGCTCTGTGTCGGCTTGACCTGACGCCACCGTGGCGCCCAATGCTACCCAAGTGAGGTCTCGCCCGAGATGGTGTCGCGCAACATGGGCTCGACACCGACGAGCCGTTCGGCGACGGCTGTCAGTTCTCGGTGCTGGCGGCCAGGCGCCATCCAGTGACCATGACCACCCGGGCCGTGCTGGGATCGCCTCGCTTGAACGAACCCGGTCGAGGCTAGAGGTGTTGCTTGAGCGGCACCGACGGGTCGCAGGCCAGGGGCGGTGCCGGGCTCTTGCCGGCCTCCAGCAGCTTGCGCGCTGCCATGTGATCGAGGGGCGCGTTCACGCTTTCCACACACACGAGCTGCTCGCCCAGGTAGTGCAGGATCGAGAAGCTCGCCGGCGCGGCACCGGCGCGGCGGTGCCGCGTGCCGTCGGCAGGAATCAGCCCGGCCATCTGCAGGCGCAGGCTGCCCTGCTCCGACCAGAACCAGGGCACGGCACGGTAGGGCTCGTGCCGGCCCATCAAGGTGGCCGCCGCCGTGCGCGCCTGGTCGTTGGCGTTCTGAACCGATTCGAGCCGCAAGCGGCGGCCGCTACCGTGCGTGGGGAAGCTGGCGCAGTCGCCGATGGCAAGAATCAACGGATCGGACGTGCGCAGGCCCTCGTCCACGACGACGCCGTTGTCGCAGTCCAGCCCGGCCGCCTGCGCCAGACGCATCTCGGGTGCGGCGCCGATGCCCATCACCAGCAGGTCCACGCTGATGCACTGCCCGGCGACGGACAGGGCGGTGAGCCGGTCGCCTGCATGTTCGAACTCGCTGACCGCAACGCCCAGGCGGATGTCGATGCCGCTGGCACGGTGCGTGGCCAGCACGTGCTCGGCGAGCTCGGGTGACACGGAGCGCGAGAGCAGCCGCGGTGCGGACTCGAGCACCGTCACCGCCTTGCCCAGCGCCTGTGCGGAGGCTGCGATCTCCAGGCCGATGAAACCGCCGCCCAGCACGGTGATGCGTGGTGCCGCGCCGAGCTGTTCGCGCAGGCGCAGCGCATCGGCCGCGCTGCGCAGCACCGCGACGTTGGCCAGCGAAGGCGGCAGCGATGGCAGCCTGCGGGCCGTGGCGCCAGTGGCCAGCACGAGCTGCCCGTAGAGCAGCGTCGCACCCGAGCGCAGCTGCACCCGTTGCGCCAGGCGGTCGATCGACACCGCCGCGTCGCCGCGGTGCAGCGTGATTCCGGCGTCGGCGTACCAGGCTTCGGCACGGTGCAGCTGAAGTTGCTCCTGCGGGTTCTTCAAGAAGGCCTTGGACAACGGCGGCCGCTGGTACGGCAACTCGGCCTCGTCGCACACCAGGTGCACGCGTGCACCGAGGCCGGCGCTGACCAGCGCGCCGCACAGCTGCGCACCGGCGTGGCCGCCACCGATGATCACGATCGGTCCCTGCTCAGTCATCGCCGTTGTCCTCGTGGCTGCCGGTGCGGCTGCCCCGCTTCGCCGCGGCGGCGGGATAGCGCCGCGCGACGTAGCGCGCGGTAGCGGTTTCCACCGCGGGCAGGTTCTCGTGCAGGCGCTTGAGCAGGCCGATCAGCGTCTCCGTCTCGGCCGGATTCAGCACCGACAGGAAGGCGCGTTCGCGCTCCAAGGCAATGCCCAGGATCTGGTCGTGCAGTTCGCGGCCCTTCGGGGTCAGCGTGGCGATGCGCAGCCGACCATCGTCGGCGCCCAGCCCGATCGTCACCAGGCCGCGTGACTGCATGCTCTTGAAACAGCGGCTGACCGAGGCCTTGTCCATGCCGATGATGCGCGAGACCTGCTGCGCCGAGATCGAGCCGTGGATGGCCAGCAGCACCAGGCAGCGCCAGGTCTCGATGCCGACGTCGAACACGTTCAGGTAGTGCTGCGAGGCGCCGCGCGACAGCTTGTTGGCGATCCAGGTCAGGAAGGCCGGGACGTAACGTTCGAGGTCGACGTTCTGCGGCGCCGCACCCGCGGGCGGTGTTGCAGCGGCCTTGCGCCGGGACGTGGCCATCGCCTACTGCTGCCGGTGCGGGATGCGCACCACGAGGCCCTGCAGCGCGGCGGTGAGCTTGATCTGGCACGACAGCCGGCTGGTCGGGCCGCGCTCGGCGGCGGTGCACTCGAGCATCTCCAGCTCGTTGGCAAGCGGCGCGGGCAGCCGGTCGGCCCAGGCCGGGTCGACGTAGACATGGCAGGTGGCACACATCGCCGAGCCACCGCACTCGGCGACGATGCCGGGCACGCCGGCGCCGGTGGCCGCGGCCATGACGCTGACGCCCTCGGGCGCCTCGAGGCCGCGCTCGCTGCCGTCGGCCAGGATGAAGGTGATGTCGGGCATGGTCTGTCTCTAACGGTGATCAGGTGGCAATCAGGCGGGGATGAGCCGCAACGGCAGGGTGTCCAGCGCACGCAGGGTATTGTTCAGGCGCCGGGTGTGCGGCCCGGCGAGCTCGATGCGCTTGACGCGTCGCGCCAGCGCCGTCAGCACCACCTCGCCCTCGAGCCGCGCCACCGCCTGCCCCACGCAACCGTGGATGCCGGCCCCGAAGGCCACGTGCCCGCTCGGCCGGCGCTCGATATCGTAGCGGCCCGGATCCGGCCACTTGCGCGGGTCGCGGTTGGCGGCGGCGAGCATGCACAGCACCTTGCTGTTCTCGGCCACCGGCAGCCCGGCGATCTCGCAGTCGCGCACCGCGGTGCGGAAGAAGGTCTGTGCGGTCGATTCCCAGCGCAAGCCCTCCTCGAAGGCCGGGCGGGCGAGCGCGGCGTCGGCATGCAGCCTGGCGTACTGCTCGGGGTGGTGGGCCAGCGCGTAGAGCACGTTGCCCAGGCCGTTGATGGTGGTGTCCACGCCGGCGGAGAGGAAGGAGCGCACCAGCAGCGGCGCCTGCTCGTGCGTGATCTCGCCGGCATCGGCGGCCTGGTAGATCTGGTCGCCGAAGCCGCCGGGGCGCAGGTTCTCGCGCTGGCAGTGCGCCATGATCCACTGCGTCACCGGCCCCATGCGCTCGGCGGCCTTGGCGAGCAGCGCGTTGCGCGGGCCCATCGAATTGAAGATCAGGTCGCCGTAGATCAGCAGGTTGTCGCGGCCCTCGTCGCCCACGCCCACCGCGTCGGGGAAGACCTTCAACGGGTAGATCTGCGCCAGGTCGTGGATGCCGCAGATCGTGCCCTTCTCGACGCAGCGATCGACCATCTGCTCGGCCACCGCGGTGAAGGTGGCGCGGATCTGCATCACCGCCTTCGGGCTGAGGATGCGCGACAGCACCGTGCGTGTCTGCGTGTGCAGCGGCGGGTCGGCCTCGAGGATCAGGCTCTTCGGCCGGAAGGGCGTCTCGAGGTTGAAGTTGGTCAGGCCCACGCCGGCGCCGGAGATGAAGGTGGCGTGGTCATTGAAGACCGCGTGCACCTGCTCGTGCCGGGCGCAGACCACCACGCTCGGGTAGGGCGTCAGCCGCACCACCGGCCCGGCCTCGCGCAGGTGCTCGTGCATCGGATAGGGGTCGATGAGGTTCTCGGCCGAGTAGGGGTCGATGTCCAGCTCGGGGAGGTTCGCGGTCTCGTTCATCGTTCGTCCTTTCGATGCGTTCAGTGCACGGCCATGCCGACCAGGCGTTCGAGGGTGGCGCTGTCGTGGCGCAGCGCCTGCGCGTCCGCGGCGTGCACCACGGCGCCGCGCTCCACCACCAGGGCGCGGTCGGCGTAGCCGAGCGCCTCCTGCACCTGTTGCTCGACGATCACCACCGTGATGCCCATGTCGCGGCTCAGGCGCGCGAAGGCGGCGAGCAACTCCTGGCGGATCAGCGGGGCCAGGCCCTCGAGCGGCTCGTCGAGCAGCAGCAGGCGCGGTTGGCCCAGCAGCGTGCGCGCCACCGACAGCATCTGCTGCTCGCCGCCGGAGAGCTGCGCGCCGCCGTTGCGGCGCCGCTCGGCCAGCCGCGGGAAGAGCGCATAAGCCTCGTCGAGCGCGCTGCGCGGGCGGCGCTTGCAGCCGGCGAGCAGGTTCTCCTCGACCGTCAGCGTGGGGAAGATGTCGCGTGTCTGCGGCACCAGGCCGAGACCGCGCTGCGCGCGCTGGTGCGGCGCGAGACCGGCGAGGTCCTCGCCATCGAAGACGATGCGCCCGTGCGTGAGTTCCGCGAGGCCCATCACGGCCGACAAGGTCGTCGTCTTCCCCACGCCGTTGCGGCCGATGATGGCGAGCTTCTCCTGCGGCATGACGGCCAGACTCAGGCCGTTGAGCACGGTGACCGGGCCGTAGCCGGCGACCACGTCCTGCAGTTCGAGCAGCGGTGTCGTCATCTCACTGCCCCAGGTAGGCGGCGCGCACGCGCGCGTCGCTGCGGATCGCCTCGGGCGTACCGTCGGCGAGCACCGCGCCGTCGGCAAGGACGACGATGCGCTTCGCGAAGCGGAACACCAGATCCATGTCGTGCTCGATGATCAGCACGGCGAGTTCCTTCGGCAGCGCGGCCAGCGCCGTCAGCAGGCGTGCGCCTTCGCCCTGCGGCACGCCGGCCATCGGCTCGTCGAGCAGCAGCACGCGCGGGCGCAGCGCCAGCGCGAGCGCGAGTTCCACCAGCCGCTGCTCGCCGTAGGCCAGGCGCTCCGTCGGCCAGGCGGCGTGTTCGCCCAGGCCCAGTTCGCGCAGCAGCGCCTGGGCCTCGGCGGCAAGCACCGGGTAGCCGTCGATCGAGCGCCAGGCGCGGCCGGTCAGGCCCTCGCGTTCGAACAGCGCCAGCTCGATCTGCCGCTGCACCGGCAGGTGCGGCGCCAGCGTGGTGATCTGGAAGGTGCGCGCCAGGCCGGCGCGCACACGCAGCGCCTGCGCGCGCCGCGTCACGTCCTCGCCGGCCAGCCACACGCTGCCCGAGCTCGGCGCCACCGTGCCGCTGATCTGGTTGACCAGCGTGGTCTTGCCGGCCCCGTTCGGGCCGATCAGCGCGAGCCGGTCGCCGGCGTGCAGTTGCAGCGAGACACTGCGCGTGACGTGCAGGCCGCCGTAGTGCTTGTCGAGCGCCCGAGTCTCCAGGATGACGCTGCTCATGCCTTGGCCCCCCAGCGAGAGCGCAGCCAGCCCCGGGCCTTCTGCGGCGGCAGCAGCACCACCACCATCAGCGCGGCGCCGATGATGAAGAGCCAGTGGTACGGGTTGATCGACGCCGCCGTGTGGTGCAGCAGCGTGAACACGACGGCACCGATCAGCGCGCCGTGCAGGCGGCCGGCGCCGCCGAGGATGAGCATCACCAGCGCCTCGGCCGAGAGCGCGAAGGACAGGCTGTCCAGCCCGACGATGGCATTGGTCTGCGCCGACAGCGCCCCGGCCGCACCGGCCAGCGCGCCGGCCAGCGTGTACATCGCCAGCAGGCGGCGCAGCACCGGCGTGCCCAGCGCGGCCATGCGCGCGCGGCTCTCGTGGATGCCGCGTACCGCCAGGCCGAAGGGCGAATCGACGACGCGGCGCGCCACGTACAGGCCCAGCGCGAGGATGGCGATGGCGTAGAGCGCTGCCGTCTTGCCCTCGAGGTCGAAGGCGAAGCGGCCGAGCAGCGGGCCCATCGTGAAGCCGGACAGTCCGTCGTCGCCGCCGGTCCAGTCGCGCGCCTTCTGCACGAGGCTGGCGGCGATCTGCGCCACCGCCACCGTGAGCATCAGGAAGGTGAAGCCGTGATAGCGCAGCAGGAAGGCGCCCGAGGCCAGGGCGAGCAGGGCACCGGCGCCTGTGCCCACCGCCAGGCCGAGCAAGGGCTCGCCGCTGGCCTTCAACGCGAAGAGGCCGGCCGCATACGCGCCGGCGCCGAACAGCGCCGCATGGCCCAGCGTTGCCAGGCCGGCGATGCCGACGACGAGATCGAGCGAGAGCACGAACAGCGCCGTGATGGCCATGCGCGTGAGCAGGCCGAGTTGGTCGGGCAGCGCCCACCACGCGATCAGCCCGATGGCCAGCACGAGCAGCGGGGAGCGCCAGGCCGGGGCCACGCGCGGGGCGGACGAATCGGCGCTCATCGTTTCAGCAGCCCGTTGGGCCGCCAGGCCAGCAGCACGGCCATGGCGAGGAAGAAGAACAGGCCGCCCCAGTCGGACGCCAGGTACTTGCTCGCCGTCTCGACGATGCCCAGCAACACCGCCGCGAGCAGCGAGCCGGGCAGGCTGCCCATGCCACCGACCGCCACGACCACCAGCACCAGCACCAGGTACTTGAGCGCGTAGTAGGGCTCCAGCGGCATCAGCTCGGCACCGAGCACGCCGCCCAGGCCGGCGAGCGCCGCACCGGCCGCGAAGCTGGCGCATTGCACGGTGCGGATCGGGATGCCCAGCGTGGCGGCGGTGTCCGGGTGGTCGACCGCGGCACGCAGCCAGATGCCGAAGCGCGTGCGCGTGACGGTCCAGGCCGCGGCCGCCGCGACCACGAGCCCGGCCGCGATGACCAGCAGGCGCTGTGCCGGCAGCGTGCGAAAGCCCAGGTCGACCGACTGCGCGAGCAGTGGCGGCAGCACGATCAGTTGCACCTGCGGGCCGGCCAGCGCGTTGGTCAGCGCGATCAGGAAGAAGCTCAGGCCGATGGTGAACAGCACCTGCTCGAGCTCGCTGCGCCGGTACAGGTGGCGCAACACCAGCGCCTCGAGCAGCGCGCCGAGCGCGGCGGTGCAGGCCACGGCCACCGGCACCGCGATCCAGAAGCTCCACTGTGCCTCGCGGGTGAGCAGCGCGGCAGCGTAGCCGCCGATCATCGCGAAGGCGCCGTGCGCGAGGTTCACGAACCGCATCAGCCCCAGCGTGACCGACAGGCCCACGGCGATGATGAACAGCACCATGCCGTAGGCCAGGCCGTCGATCAGCACGTTGGCCAGAAGTTGCATCGCAGCGCCCGGAGTGTCGACTTGCGGGCCGGCTTACTTGTCGAGACCGAAGTCGATCTGCGGCCCGAAGTTCTGCACTTCCTTGTTGACCAGCAGCGGGCCGGCCTTCTCGACCTTGCGCAGGTAGACGTTCTGCACGATGTGGCGCGTCTTCGGGTCGATGCGCACCGGACCGCGCGGGCTCTCCCATTGCAGCGAGCGCGCCGCGGCGATCGCCTTCAGGCCGTCCTTCTGGCCGCCGGTGGCCTCGATCATCTTGTGGATCACGTACATGCCGTCCCAGGCGCCCACCGAGGCGTAGTTGGCGATGGCGTTCGGGTCCTTCTTCTTCAGCGCCTCGATGAACTTCTTGTTCGCCGGCGAGTCGTGCGCGGCCGAGTAGTGGAAGGCAGTGGTCAGGCCCAGCGCCGAGTCGCCGAACTTCTGCAGGTCGAACTCGTCCATCTCGGCGGTGCCGAGGAACTGCACGCCGGCCTTGGCCAGGCCGTTCTCGTTGTAGGCCTTCACGAAGCCCAGGTTGGGCGGGCCGCCCGGCAGGAAGGTGTAGACCGCCTGCGCGCCGCTGGCCTTGATGCGCTGCACGAAGGGCGCGAAGTCGGTCGTCGAGATCGGCATGCGGATGGCCTCGACCACC
Organism: Vitreoscilla sp.; assembly: GCA_018780145.1. Lineage (GTDB taxonomy): Bacteria > Pseudomonadota > Gammaproteobacteria > Burkholderiales > Burkholderiaceae_C > Ideonella. Next base: position 66,468 of record JADMKA010000009.1, read on the forward strand.
GTGCCGCCCTGTTTGGCGAACTCGCTCTTGAACGCTGTCTCGGCGTCGATGCCGGGGCCGTAGTCGGTGACGGCGGTGACGACCTTCTTGAGGTTGTTCTTCGCCGCCCACTGCGCCATCGGCACCGTCACCTGCCACAGCGTGTAGCTGGTGCGGATGAAGAACTCGCTCTTGTCGGTGATCGCCGAGGTGGCGGCGTTGAAGATCACCGTGGGCGTCTGCGATTGCTGGATCAGGGGCGCGACGGCAAAGGCGTTCGGCGTGAAGACGAAGCCGCCGAGGTAGTCGACCTTGTCCTTGACGATCAGCTCCTGCACCAGCGTCTTCGTCTGACCGGGATTGGGGCCCCCGGTGTCGCGGTAGATCAGCTCGACCTCCTTGCCCGCGAGCTTGCCGCCCTGCGAGGCAATGTAGGCCTCGGCGCCGTTCTTGAACAGCGTGCCGTAGTGGGCGAAGGGGCCCGAGAACGGGCCGACGATGCCGACCTTGACGCTCTGCGCCGCGGCGCCGAACGAAGCCAGGGAAAGGCTGACGGCGGCGCTGACGGCCAGCGTCACGGCGGCGCGGCGGGGGCTGTGGCTCATGGGGTTGTCTCCGGTGAGGGCGCCGCAGGTCGTCAAGGGCGCGTGTTGATCTGATGCAATGGTCTACAAAATAAGTTGGTATGTCAACTAGTTGGTATACCAACCAAATGCGGGTTTCCCCGAGTCGATGCCAGCGCCCGGCTGTTCGGATTCGCGCCGCCTGCAAAGAGCAGCCCGACACGGTGAATTGACGTCGGCACCGGATCGGGTTCGATCCAGGAACCGTGAATCGACGCAGCGTTGCCAGGGGTCAAACGCGCAGCCCAGGTCGTTATGCTCGGCGGTTTGGATCCGCCGGGTGACGACGATGAAACGCTGGCAAGCCGACGGGCTGCTCCTGGCCGTGGCCGCCATCTGGGGCCTGGCCTTCGTGCCGCAATCCTGGGGCATGGAAAGCCTCGGGCCGATGAGCTTCACTGCGCTGCGCTTCGCCCTCGGCACGCTGGTGGTGGCGCCGCTGGCCTGGCGTGAGCACCGGCTCGGCGCGGCGCCGCCCGCCCCCACCGGCGGCCCCTCGCGCCCGCTGCTGCTGGCCGCGTTGGGCGTGCTGATCTTCCTCGGCGCGGCGCTGCAGCAGATCGGCCTGGTGACCACCAGCGTCACCAACGCCAGCTTCCTGACCGCGCTGTACGTGCCGACGGTGCCGCTGCTGGCCTGGCTGATGTTCGGCCAGCGGCCGCATTGGGTGGTCTGGCCGGCGGCGCTGGGCTGCCTGGCCGGCACCTGGCTGCTGACCGGCGCCCACGCGGTGGAGATGGTGGTCGGCGACTGGTGGGTCATCGCCAGCAGCCTCCCCTGGGCGATGCACGTGGTGCTGGTAGGCTGGGCGGCCGGGCGGCTGGGTGCGCCCTACACCGTGGCCTGCGCGCAGTTCGTGGTCTGCGCGCTGCTGAGCACGGTGGCGGCAGGGTTCCTGGAGACGATCAGCCTGGAGGCCATCCGGGCCGCGGCCGGCGCCATCGCCTACACCGGGCTGGTCTCGGTGGGCATCGGCTACACCGCGCAGGTGGTGGCGCAACGCCATGCGCACCCGGCGGATGCGGCGCTGCTGCTGTCCAGCGAGACGGTGTTCGCGGCGATCTTCGGCGCGCTGCTGGCCGGTGACCGGCTGAGCCCCTCGGGCTGGGCCGGCTGCGGGCTGATCCTGGGCTGCATCGTGCTGGCCCAGTTGGTGCCGCTGTGGCGGCGGCGGTTCTAGGGCCGGCCGGACCTCAACCTGAGCTGAGGTCCCACCGGTGTTCGGCCGCCGGCTCCAGGCGCCAGGCACCGCCGCCCTGCAGCGTCAGCACCTGCGCATGGAAGGCCAGCAGCGCCGGGTGGTGGCTGACGCTGACCGGCGTGATCGACAGCGGTGCGAGCTGCGCGTAGACGCGGCGCTCGTTGTCGCTGTCGAGCGCACTGGTGGCTTCGTCGAGCAGCAGGTAGCGTGGCTTGGCCAGCAGCGCCCGGGCAAACGCCAGGCGCTGCTGCTCGCCCACGGAAAGCAGCTTGGCCCAGTCGCGCTCCGCGTCCAGGCCGCCGAAGCGATCGGCCAGGTCGCCCAGGTTGACCTTGGCCAGCCATTGCAGCAACTCGGCGTCGGAAATGTCCCGCTCGGTCTGCGGGTACAGCAGCTGGCAGCGCAGGTTGCCCAGCGGCAGGTAGGGATGCTGCGGCAGGAACAGCATGTCGGCCGTGGCCGGGCGCTTCACCGTGCCGTCGCCGCAGGTCCAGAGCCCGGCGATCACCCGCAGCAGCGAGCTCTTGCCGCTGCCGCTGACGCCGGTGATCAACAGGCCGCCACCGGGCGGCACGGCCAGGCTCAGGTCGCGGATCAGCAACTGCTCGCGCAGCGGGGTGTGGGCGGTCACCTGCTCCAATGCGAGCTGGATGGCCGGCTCGGTGCGGATGCCGTCGGTGGGCACCGGCTGATCCAGCGTGTGCGAGAAGGCATGCAGGCGCTCGACGCCCGCCGAGAAACGCGACAGGCCCTCGAAGTGCTCGACGATCAGCGTCAGCGCACTGAGGATGGCGGCAAAGGCGCCGGCGGCCTGCACCGCCCGGCCGACCTCCAGCCGCCCGTCCAGCACGTCGCCGGCGACGACGATGCTGGGCAGCACCAGGGTCAGGAAGCTGTGCGCGTACTGGAACAGGTTCAGCCGCAGTTGCCACTGCAGCACCCGGCGGTAGTTGGCATAGGCCGAGTCGAACAGCCGCTGCAGCGTGCCGCGCTCGCGCTCCTCGCCGTCGTGCAGCGCGATCGCTTCGGCGTTCTCGCGCAGGCGCACCAAACCGAAGCGGAAATCCGCCTCGCGCTGCAGCTGGCGGTAGTTCAGCCCGATCAGCCGGCGCCCGAAGACGCTGGCTGTGAAGGCGGTGCCGACCACCGCGTAGCCGCACAGCACGTAGATCAGCAGCGGCGAGATCGCCCACAGCACGCCGGCAAAGGCCACCATCTCGATCAGCGCGCCCAGCACGATCATCGAGAAGTACAGGGATTGGCCGGTGAAGGCGTTGATGTCCTCGGAGATGCGCTGGTCCGGGTTGTCCAGCGCGGCGACCGCGTTGAGCCGGTAGAAGGCATGGCCCTCGAGGTAGCGGCCGAGAAAACGGGCCGTCAACCAACGGCGCCAGCGCAACGCCAGGGTGTCGCGCACGAAGTAGTACAGCGCGTAGATCGGTACCGCCACCGCCAGGATCACCGTGAAGCGGCGGATCGCCGCCCAGAAGCGCTCCGGGTCACGGGCCGCCAGCGCCGAGGTGAACTCGCCGGTCTCCTGGTTGAACAGGACACTGAAGCCGGTCTGCCCGAACAGCAGCAGCACCAGCACGGCCAGCAGGCCGAAGGCACGCCAGCGCTCGTCCGACTCGCGCCAGTACGGCCGGGCGATGGCGATGAAGCGGCGCGCGAGCTGGGCGTTGAAACCGGGTGGGGCGTTGGGGCTCAAGGCGTGCAGTGTTCGCCGTCTTCGGCGCGTACCGAGTCTAAGGCGACGAGGCCGCCGGCCGGGCTGGCACCAGCTGGCGGGACTTGATCCAACCATCCACCTGCTCCTGCAGGATGTCCAGCGGCAGCGCGCCACCGCCCAGCACCACGTCGTGGAAGGCCTTCTGCGCCTCGGCGTCGAAGCGCGGGCCCAGCGCCTGCTGTGCCCGGTCGCGGGCGGCGCGGATGCTCAGCATGCCCAGCTTGTAGGCGCAGGCCTGGCCGGGGTCGACGATGTAGCGCTCGATCTCGGAGACCACGCTGGCCTCCGGCATCCCTGTCTTGCCCTGCATGTAGGCGATGGCCTGCTCGCGCGGCCAGCGCTTGGCGTGGATGCCGGTGTCGACCACCAGCCGCACCGCGCGGAACATCTCCGCCTGCAGGCGGCCCAGGTTGCCATAGGGGTCGTTCTCGTACAGGCCGAGCTCGGTGCCCAGCCACTCGGCGTACAGCGCCCAGCCCTCCATGTAGGCGGTGAACGGCAGCACGCGGCGGAAGGTGGGGCCGGCGGCCTGCTCCTGCGCCAGCGCGATCTGGAAGTGGTGGCCGGGCACGCCCTCGTGGATCGCCAGCGTGCGCATGCCGAAGGTCGGCACCTCGGCCATGTCGCGCAGGTTGGCGTAGAACACGCCAGGCCGGGTGCCGTCCAGCGCGGGCAGGCTGTAGTAGGCGCCGGGCGCGGTCTTTTCCCTGAACTCGGGCACCCGCTGCACCTCGATCGGTGCCTTGGGAACCAGGCCGATCACGCCACGCGAGCGCTCCAGCTGCTCGCCGATCATGCGGGTGTACTCGGCGATCGCCTGCTGGCGCCCGGCGTCGGTGTTCGGGTAGAGAAAACGCGGGTCTCGGGCCAGGCGGGACATGGCCTGCGCGGGCGTCTCGCCGGCCTGCAGCTCGTTCTGGGCGGTGAGGATGGCGGCCATCTCGGTCTCGATGCGGGCCACCTCGGACAGCCCGATCTCGTGCACCTGCTGCGGCGTCAGCGAGGTGGTGGTCTGGTTGCGCAGGCGGTAGGCGTAGTAGGCCTCGCCGTCGGGCAGCTTCCACACGCCGTCGTCGGTGGTGGCGCGCGGCAACTGGGCCTCGAAGAAGGCGATCAGCCGCTGGTAGGCCGGCAGCACGACCTGGTTCAGGGCCAGGGTGCAGCGGGTGTTGAGGTCCTGCCGCTCGGCGTCGCTCAAGCCCTCCAGCGCCTTCACCTTGGCCGCGAAGTGGGTGGCCAGCGGGTTTTCGCCTGCCGGCTGGCCGGCGAAGCGCTTCATCTCGGCCAGCACCTTCTCGATCACGAAGCGCGGCGGCACCACGCCCTTGCTCTCGCGCAGGGCCAGGCCCTCGAGCACCTGGTCGAACTTGCGGCCCACTTCGCCCAGGCGCGACAGGTAGTCCTCGGCCCCGCGCCGGTCGGCGATGCGGTGCTGCTGCATCAGGAACTCGGGGGTCTGGCTCTGCACCCCCTGGAGCTGGTTGACGGGGTAGTCGTGGAAGCGGAATTTCTCGCCCTCGACCTGGCTCTCGATGTACCAGGTGAGCACGCGGGTGGAGAGCTGCTGGGCGGGCGTCTGGCGCGCGAAATCGTAGGCCTTGAGGTCCGCCAGGAAACCCCGCCACTGCGCGAAATCTCGCTCGGCCTTGGCCTCCGAGGCGTCGTTCAGGTGGGCGTTGTGGCGGCGGTAGCCGAACTGCTCGGCGATGCCCAGCATGCTCAGCAACTCGGGCTGCTCCAGCAGGAAGCTGACGAAGACCTTCTCGTAGTAGTGGTTGAGGTTGAAGGGCCGGTACCAGACCAGGTTGACCAGGAACACCGTGGCCACCAGCAGGGTGACGGCCAGCAGCGCGCCCAGGGTCTTGAGCAGGGTCTTCAGCATGGCGGGGGGCCTCGTCGATCACGCCGACACGGCGTCTTCGCATCATCGCCGATGGCGGTGAGCCGAAACGGCCTGCCGTTCTGCGTAGCCAGGGGAGGGGCCTGTTTTCGCCCCGCCATGGAGTGCCGAATGTCCGTTCGAACCTGGGTGGGGGCCGTCGCCCTGGCCACCTTGTCGCTGGCCCGTGCCGAGCCGGCCTACACCGTGGAGGCCGCCCAGGTGGCCGCCGACAACCCGAAGATGCTCGCGCAGGTCAAGCGGGTGGCGATCACCCAGTTCGTGGTCCAGTTCCTGGACCGGCAAAGTGGCATGGCCACCTCCAGCGGCCTGCGCGGCGGCGCCTCGGCCAAGGCCACGCTGACGCTGGCAGGTCCGGGGGTGACGCAGTACCAGCGCATCGCCGATGCGCTCTACGACGACGCGGTGAAGGCGGTGCAGGCCGCCGGCATCGAGGTGATCCCACACGAGCAGCTGGCCGCCCACCCCGAGTACGCCAAGCTGGCCGACTCCGGCAAACCCTCGCCGCTGGAGGACGAGAAGTTCATCGGCTATGGCGGCTGGAGCGTCAGCGCGCGCGGCTTGCCCATCACCTTCGATTCGGACGACGAGGAATCCTTCATCACCAGCAGCAAGCAAGCCGACCCGCGTGGCGACCACTACCGCTCGATGGGCAGCATGCTGGGCGGCAACTCCACGGCCACCCGCTGGGCCGAGTGGAACCTCGCCAAGGGGCTGGACACGCATCTGCTGAAGGTGCGGGTCACCGTGCCGATGGCCTTCATCGAGACCAGCGGCGGCTTCATGATGGGCTCGGCCTCGTACAAGGTGACGCCGGCACCGCGCCTGGCGCGCGATGTGACCCGTTTCGCCTTCCGCCGCGAGCGCGACGCGGCCCGTGTGCGCCTGGACCAGCACCTGATGCTGGCGCCCGACATGGTGAGCCTGGAAACCCTCAGCAAGACGACCGACAACTCCGGCGGGCTGGGCGCCGCCCTGGGCCTGCTGGGCAGTGCACAGACGGCGGGCGAGTTCCGCCTGAACGCCGACCCGGCGCGCTACGAGGCGGAGGTGCTGGCCGCCTCGCGCGCCAGCTTCAGCGCCTTCGGAAGCGTGTTGCGGGCAAAGCGGCAGAACCCGTGACATGGGGCACCCGGTGCCAGGGGGACCGGGCCCCAACCGCCAAGGGGCTGCTCAGCCAGCTCACTCCGGCGCAGGCCGCCCGGCGCCCTGGGTGCCCTGGGCGCGGGCCGACAGGTAGGCGAAGAGGTCCGCGATGTGGGCGTTGACCTGGGGTTCGCCCTGCCAGGCGGGCATCGTCAACTGGCCCCCCTTGCGCTGAACGATGTCGTCGACCAGCGCGTCACGGGCGGCGCCGGTGGACTGCGCGGCCGGCTGGCCCCAGTCGTAGCGCGTGAGCACCAGCCCGACGAAGCGGCGCGAACCCATGTCACGCACCCGAGGCAGCAGATCCGGGCCGCCGGCGGTGCCGGTGGCGGCCGGCCCGTGGCACGCCGCACAGCGGTCCTGGAAAACGCGCCAGCCGGTGTAGACCGAGCCGGGCGGCTTCGCGCTCCTGGCCAGATCGCGGGCCGGTTGGGTGTTCTGCACCTCCACCGCACAGGCGGCCAACGCCATGGCCGCCAACGCGGCCGCTCCCCAGGGCCAGACGCGTTGCGCCGCGCCGCGACTCGAATGCATGGACATGTCCGCCCCTTGCTGCTGGTGTCGGGGCATTCTGCGCCCGGCGGGGAGGAATCAGAGGCTGAAGTCGTAGTCGATGATCAGTGGCGCGTGGTCCGAGAACCGCGGCTCCAGGTGGATGTGCTCGCGTTTCGCCTTGGCGGCGATGGCGGGCGTCGCCAGGTGGTAGTCCAGGCGCCAGCCCACGTTCTTGGCCCAGGCCTGGCCGCGGTTGCTCCACCAGGTGTATTGCTCGGCCTGGTCATTGAGGGTGCGAAAGACATCGACCAGGCCGCCCTCGCCGATCAGCTTGCTCACCCAGGCACGCTCCTCGGGCAGGAAGCCGGAGTTCTTCTGGTTGCTCTTCCAGTTCTTCAGGTCGATCTCCTTGTGGGCGATGTTGATATCGCCCACCAGGATGAACTCGCGCTCGGCCTTCAGCGCCATCAGGTGGGGGTAGATCACGTCGAGGAAGCGGAACTTGGCCTGCTGCCGCTCCTCGCTGGAGGAGCCGCTGGGGAAGTAGCAGCTGATGACGCTGAACTTGCGCCTGGAGGTGTCGAAGCGCAGTTCGACATAGCGGCCTTCGTCGTCGAACTCCGGGACACCGATGCCGGTGATCACCTCGCTGGGCTTCTTGCGCGTGTACAGCCCAACGCCGGAGTAGCCCTTCTTCTCGGCATAGTGGAAGTACCCGACCATGCCGCCCACCTCTTCGAAGCGCCCCTCCACGTGCTCGGCCTGGGCTTTCACTTCCTGCACCCCCATACAATCGGCCTGGGTCTGCTCGGCCCATTCCACGAAGCCCTTGTTGGCGGCGGAGCGGATGCCGTTCAGGTTGAGCGTGATCAGCCGAAAACCCATGGATGTTGTCCTCGATGTCGAATCTCTCCCCCTCCGACCCGCTGGCGCAGGACTTCGTCGAGTTCTCGGTGAAGGCAGGGGTGTTGCGCTTTGGCGATTTCAAGACCAAGGCGGGGCGGCAGTCGCCGTACTTCTTCAACACCGGCCTGTTCGACGACGGTGAAAAGCTGATGCGGCTGGGCGAATTCTATGCACGCCGCCTGCTCGCCTCCGGCCTTGAATTCGACATGCTCTTCGGCCCGGCCTACAAGGGCATCACGCTGGCCGCCGCCGTGGCCATCGGCCTGGCCCGCGAGGGCCGCAGCGTGCCTTACGCCTACAACCGCAAGGAAGCCAAGGACCACGGCGAAGGCGGCACGCTCGTCGGCGCCCCGGTCAAGGGCCGGGTGCTGATCATCGACGACGTGATCACCGACGGCGCGTCCAAGCGCGAGGCGGCCGACCTGATCCGCGCCGCCGGCGCCACGCCGGTGGGCGTGGCCATCACGATGGACCGCCAGGAGCGCGCCAAGGACGACCCGGCGGACCGCCGCTCGGGCGTGCAGTACGTGGAGCAGGTGCTGGGCCTGAAGGTGCTCTCCATCGCCACCCTGGCCGACCTGATGCAGTTCCTGGCCACCACCGGGGACCCGGTGCTGCGCGCCAACACCGAGCGCGTGGCCGCCTACCGGCAGCGCTACGGTGTCTGAGGCCGGAATGCCGTCGCTGGCGCGCCGTTCGATGCGCTGGGGCGTGCTTGTCGGGGCACTGGCCAGCGCGTTCACGGCCGGCGCAGCCAACCCGCCTGCGCCGAAGCCGGGCGACACGGTGGCCCCGATCTACACCTGCATCGATTCCCAAGGCCGCCGCCTCAGCTCGGATCGGCCGATACCCGAGTGCCTGAGCCAGGAGCAGAAGCTGCTGCGCCGCGACGGGTCGTCCAAGGCCGTCGTGCCACCGCTGCTCAGCCCGGAAGAAAAGGCGAAGCAGGACGCTGCCCGCCAGAAGGCCGAGCAGGCCAAGCTGGTGCGCGATGCCGAGGCCCGGCGCGACCGCACCCTGCTGTCGCGCTACCCCGACCGTGCCCACCACGAGGACGCCCGCGCCAAGGCCCAGGAGCCGGTGACCCGGCAGATCGAGCTGGCGCGCCAGCGGTTGGCCGAGCTGGAAACCGAGTCGCAGGCGCTGGCGGCCGAGCGCGACGCGCAGCAAGGCAAGCCCTTGCCGCAGGCCCTGAAGGCGCGCGTGGCCGCCAACGAGGGCTCGATCGAGGCCCAGCAGACCATCCTGCGCACCCAGCAGGCCGAGCGCGAGCGCCTGACGGAGCAGTTCGACGCCGAGCTGGGCCGCCTGAAGCTGCTGTGGGCGGCGGCGCCGACGCGGCCGGCGTCAGGAGCCACCACCCCATGATCGCGGCCGAATGCCGATGACACCGCGGCGCGGGTTCATCCTCGTCGGCGGCCTGTGCGCGTCGCTGGCGGTGCTGGCCGCACCGGCCAGCTACCAATGCGACGGCGGCATCACCTTCGTGGGCGACTTCAGCCCACGCGCCGCCCAGGTGCGGCTCGACGGCCAGCAGTTCACGCTGCAACGCGCACGCGAGGCCCGGGAGGCGCGCTATGCCAGTGCCCGCGACGGCATCACGCTGACGCTCGTGCGCAGCCAGGCCACGCTGTCTCGCAAGGGCCAGCCGCCCCTGAACTGCACCCTGGCGAAGCGAACCACACCGTAGACCCGCGTTGATGGCGCCCGCGCCTGCGGGTAAGCTGGCGCCGCCATGGTCACTGCATCGACATCTCCCCGCTGGCTCCGCCGAGGGTGCTTGCGCACGCTGTGGCTCGCCGGTCTGGCCCTGTTGGTGTCGTGCGGAGGAGGGGGCGGCAGTGATGGTGGCAGTGGCCCGGGCCTCGCCTACGACGACCCGGTGGTCTACGGCAGCGGCCCCACGGCCTCCTTGCCCAGCGCGACCGAAGCGGCGGCGGTCACGCCCCACCGGATCACGCTCGGCGGCCGCGACCTGGCCTACACCGCCACCGCCGGCCACCTGACCGCCCGTGCGTTGGTCGGCAACACTGCACTGGCCAGCGTGTTCTACGTGGCCTACACGCTCGACGGTGCCGACCCCGCCTCCCGGCCGGTGACCTTCTTCTACAACGGTGGCCCGGGCTCGGCCAGCGTCTGGTTGCACCTGGGGTCGTTCGCGCCGAAGCGCCTGGTCACCGACGCACCGAGCACCGCACCGGCCACGCCGTTCGCGCTGGTGGACAACGCCGAATCGATGCTCGACATCTCCGACCTGGTCTTCATCGACGCCGTCGGCACCGGGCTGTCGCAGGCGATCGCGCCCCACATCAACCGCGACTTCTGGGGCGTGGATACCGATGCCGCGCTGTTCCGCGACGCCATCCGCCGCTGGCGCGACCTGAACCAGCGCACCGCGTCGCCGTTGTTCCTGTTCGGAGAGTCCTACGGCACGCTGCGCAGCACCGTGCTGGCCGAGCGGCTGGAAAGTGCCGGCGTGCCGCTGGCCGGCGTGATCCTGCAGTCGACCATCCTCGACTACAACAGCAACTGCGCGGTGTTCTCGCCCGGCTCCGTGGACTGCACCGGCTTCCTGCCCAGCTACGCGGCGGTGGGCGCCTGGTTCGAGCTGACCAGGCCAGCGCAGCCGGACCTGTCGGCCTACATGACCGAGATGCGCGGCTTTGCCGCGCTGGACTATCAACCGGCGGTCGCCGCCTGGCTGGTCGATGGCTTGTCACCGGCGCCAGACCTGCTGGGCCAGCTCGTCGATCGCACCGGCCTGGGCCTGCCGCAATGGCAGCTGGAGTTCAGCCTCGGCCCGGGCCGCTTCCAGCGCAACCTGCTGCCGGGCCGGATCACCGGGCGCTACGACGCGCGGATGGCCGTGGCCAACGGCTCGCCGCTGGCCCGCGAGGGCGACCCCTCCTCCACGGTGATCAGCGACGAGTTCTACCGGGCGATGCAAGACCTGCTGCCCACGGTGCTGGGCTATGGCACACGGTCCCCGTACCTGACCTTCACCAACGCGATCGACTGGTGGGATTTCCGGCACGACGGCCAGGCCTTGCCCGACGGCGTGCCCGACCTGGTGGCCGCGATGACCTTGAACCCCGAGCTGCGCGTGCTCTCGCTCGCCGGGACCGACGACATTGCCACGCCATTCCACCAGACCGAGCTGGATCTGGCCCGGATGCCCGAGCTGGCGCCCCGGATCACCGTGCGCAACTACCGTGGTGGCCACATGACCTACCTGGACGACGCCTCGCGGGCCGCCGAGAAGGCCGACATCGCGGCGTTCTATGCGGCCGCGCTGGAGGCACAGCGATGAGGTGGCGGCCCGTCATCCTGGCCTCCGTACTGCTCGTGGGCACCGCCAACGCGGTGGGTGACCCGGTGCTGCGCGACCCGGCCATTCCCGAGGCGCTGCGCACCACACAGCCCGCCACACCGAGCCGGGGCGCTGAGCTGCAGGCCCAGGTGCAGCGCAAGTTGCGGCAGCGCTTCGACGCCGCCGACACCGGCCGCCAGGGCCACATCAGCCGCGCCCAGGCCGAGGCCGCCGGCTACGGCTTCGTGGCCAGGCACTTCGACGCCATCGACAGCGCCGGGCATGGCAGCGTCAGCTGGGAGCAAGTGGCCGCGTTCGTCGCCGGCCGCCAGCGGCGCCTCACGGCGCCTTCGACAACCGCGCCCTGAGCAGCTCGCCGGCCTGGGCCGGGTTGGCCTTGCCCTGGCTGGCCTTCATGACCTGGCCGACCAGTGCGTTGAAGGCCTTGTCCTTGCCGGCGCGGTACTCCTCGACCGACTTGGCGTTGGCAGCGATCACCGCGTCGACGATCTTCTCCAGCGCGCCGCTGTCGTTCATCTGCTTCAGGCCCTTGGCCTCGATGACGGCGTCGACACGCGCCGCGGAGTCGGCGCCTTCGGCGACCTGGCCCGCGCCACCCCACAGCGCATCGAAAACCTGACGCGCGGCGTTGTTGGACACCGTGCCGTCCTGGATCCGGGCGATCAACGCGGCCAGCGTGGCCGGCGCCACCGGGGCGTCGGCGATCTCGCGCGACTCGGCGTTCAGCCGCTTGCTGAACTCGCCCATCAGCCAGTTGGCCACCAGCTTGGGTTGCCGGCAGGCGTCGCGCGCGGCCTCGTAGTAGCGGGCGAAGGCCAGGCTTTGCGCCACCATCGCGGCGTCGTAGGGCGGCAGGCCGTCGTCGGCGACGAAGCGGGCCGCCATCGCCCGCGGCAGCTCGGGCATGGCTGCCTTCACGGCGGCCACCCACTCGGGGGCGATGACCAGCGGCGGCAGGTCGGGATCGGGGAAGTAGCGGTAGTCGTGCGCGTCTTCCTTGCTGCGCATCGCCCGCGTGGCTCCGCGGCCGCCGTGGGCATCGGGATCGAACAGCACCGTGGCCTGGTGGATGCTGCGGCCGTCCTCGATCTCGTCGATCTGCCACTGCGTCTCGGCCTCGATCGCGGCCTGCAGGAAGCGGAAGCTGTTCAGGTTCTTGATCTCGCGCCGCGTGCCGTAGGGCGCGCCGGGGCGGCGCACCGAGACGTTGGCATCGCAACGGAACGAGCCTTCCTGCATGTTGCCGTCGCAGATGCCCAGCCACACCACCAGGCCGTGCAGGGTCTTGGCGTACTCCACCGCCTCGGCGGCGGAGCGCATGTCGGGCTCGGTGACGATCTCCAGCAGCGGCGTGCCGGCGCGGTTCAGGTCGATGCCCGAGCAGCCCGGCGTTTGCAGGCCCTCGTGCAGCGACTTGCCGGCGTCCTCTTCCAGGTGGGCCCGGGTCAGATGCACCGTCTTCTCGGTGTCGCCGACAAAGAAGCTCAGCGTGCCGCCCTGCACCACCGGGGTCTCGTACTGGCTGATCTGGTAGCCCTTGGGCAGATCCGGGTAGAAGTAGTTCTTGCGCGCGAAGATCGACTGCGGCGCCACCTTGGCGCCGACCGCCAGGCCGAAGCGGATGGCCCGCTCGACGGCCCCGCGGTTCATCACCGGCAGCGAGCCGGGCAAGGCCAGGTCCACCGGGCAGGCCTGGGTGTTGGGCGCCGCGCCGAAGGCGGTGGAGGCACCGGAGAAGATCTTCGACGCGGTCGACAGCTGGGCGTGCGTCTCGAGGCCGATCACGACCTCGTAGCCGCGGATGAGAGGCGGGCTGCTCATGGTGTGCGGGTATGGAAATCGGTGGCCTGCTGGAAGGCATGCGCGGCGTGCAGCAACTGGCCCTCGGCGAAGTAGTTGCCGATCAGCTGCAAGCCGACGGGCATGCCGCCTTCGCCGAAGCCGGCGGGCACGCTCATGCCCGGCAGCCCGGCCAGGCTGGCGGGCAGCGTGAAGATGTCGGCCAGGTAGGCCTTGACCGGGTCGTCGCCCTGCTCGCCGATCTTCCAGGCGACCGTCGGCGCCACCGGGCCGGCGATCAGGTCGCACTGCTGGAAGCAGGCCTGGAAGTCGTCGGCGATCATGCGGCGCAGCTTCTGCGCCTGCAGGTAGTAGGCGTCGTAGTAGCCGTGCGAGAGCACGTAGGTGCCGATCATGATGCGGCGCTTCACCTCGGGGCCGAAGCCTTCGGAGCGCGACTTCTTGTACATCTCCAGCAGGTCGCCGTATTGCGCGGCGCGGTGCCCGTAGCGCACGCCGTCGAAGCGGCTCAGGTTCGAGCTGGCCTCGGCCGGCGCGATGATGTAGTAGACGGGAATGGACAGCTCGGTGCGCGGCAGGCTCACATCCACCAGCGTCGCGCCGAGCTTTTCGTACTCGGCCAGCGCCGCGCGAACGGCCCCGTTGACGTCGGCCGCCAGCGCCGCGGGGAAGAATTCCTTGGGCAAGCCGATGCGCAGGCCGCGCAAGGGCTGGGCCGCCGTGGCGCCTTCGCGCACCGACAGCATCTGGGCACGGAAGTCCTGCGGCGGCCGCTGGGCGCTGGTGGCATCTCGCTCGTCGAAGCCGCTCATCGCCGACAGCAGCAGCGCGCAGTCCTCGGCCGAGCGGGCCATCGGGCCGGCCTGGTCCAGGCTGGAGGCGAAGGCGATCATCCCGAAGCGCGAGCACACGCCATAGGTGGGCTTGATGCCGGTGATGCCGGAGAAGCTGGCCGGCTGGCGGATCGAGCCGCCGGTGTCGGTGCCGGTGGCAGCCGGCACCAGGCGGGCCGCCACCGCCGCGGCCGAGCCGCCCGAGGAGCCACCGGGCACGCGGGTGCCGTCCCAGGGGTTGCGCACCGGGCCGAAGGCCGAGTTCTCGTTGGCCGAGCCCATGGCGAACTCGTCGCAATTGAGCTTGCCCAGCGGCACCGTGCCCGCGGCGTTGAGCCGGGCCACCACGGTGGCGTCGAACGGGCTGTCGTAGCCGGCCAGCATCTTCGAGCCGGCGGTGGACGGCATGCCGCGGGTGACGAAGATGTCCTTGTGCGCCACCGGCACGCCGGTCAACGCGCCTGCCTGGCCGGCCGCACGGGCCGTGTCCGCTGCACGGGCCGCCGCGCGGGCGCCGCCGGCGTCCACATGCAGGAACGCGCCGAGGTGTTGGTGGCTGTCAAGCCGTGTGAGCAGGTGTTCGGTGACTTCGGCGCTCGAGACCACCTTGCCGGCCAGCGCGCGGGACAGTGCCGCCACGCCCAGCGTGTGCAGGTCGGCGCTCATTCGATGACTTTCGGCACGAGGAACAGCCCGTCCTCCAGCGCCGGCGCGCTGGCCTGGTTGCGGGCGCGGTCGTCGGCTTCGGTGACCACGTCGTCACGCAGGCGCAGCTCGACGGTCTGCACCGCCGACAGCGGGGTGTAGAGCGGCTCGACGCCGCCGGTGTCGACCGCGCTCATCTGCTCGACGATGCGGAAGAAGCCGTTCAACTGGCCCAGCATCGCATCGGCCTCGGTGCCGGACAGGTCCAGCCGGGCCAAATGGGCGATCCGGCTCACGTCCTCGGGAGTGAGTGGCATGGGTGGAAACTCGGGGTCATCAAGAGGGCGCGGCAGTGGGCCGCGCAACGGGGCCGCCCAGGGCCGCGCACCCTCAAAAATAGGGGCCTCGTACCTCGGTGGCCCAGGGGGCTTGCGGTATTATCTCCGGTTATCCACAAGCCGCCGGTTCGCACGGGCCCAGGCCGTTCCCGGCCCGCCGGGCGGGCCCCGCGAAGCGGCTGCGTGAGACACGTTTTGAATCCCTGGTTGCGGTTGGTCGGTCTTTTCCGGCGCCTTCGGGCGGCTTTCCGGGCCGTTGCCAGCCGACACTCAGCTGCCCTGCCGCCCAGCCACCCATTCATGCGCCCCGAGGTTTCGAGCCCCCCCGCTCGGCAGCGTGTCCGCACGACACACCGCCCGCTCAACCTCCCGGCGCCCGATCCCCTCACCTGACCCACCATGTTCGCTTCCCTGCGTCGCTATTTCTCGACCGATCTCGCCATCGACCTCGGCACCGCCAACACCCTGATCTACGTCCGGGGCAAGGGCATCGTGCTCGACGAGCCCTCGGTCGTCGCCATCCGCCATGAAGGCGGGCCGAGTGGCAAGAAGACCATCCAGGCCGTCGGCAAGGAAGCCAAGGCCATGCTGGGCAAGGTGCCCGGCAACATCGAGGCCATCCGCCCGATGAAGGACGGCGTGATCGCCGACTTCACCGTCACCG
>JADMKA010000107.1 GCA_018780145.1 Vitreoscilla sp.
ACATCGAGGACAAGATCATCAAGCGCGCGGTGGAGCGCGGCATCAGCATCCGGGCCCTGACCGACGAGATGATCGCCGCCATGCGCGCCGACATCGGCGCCATCGGCGTGGCCACCCCCACCCACGAGCCGCGCGCCACCGACTACGTGCCGCAGATGCTCTCGCTGATCGGCACGCTGGAGGGCAAGGGCCTGGCCTACCGTGCGGGCAACGGCGACGTGAATTTCTCGGTCCGCAAGTTCCCGGGCTACGGAAAGCTGAGCGGCAAATCGCTCGACGAGCTGCGCGCCGGCGAGCGCGTGGCGGTGGCCGACGGCAAGGAAGATCCGCTGGATTTCGTCTTGTGGAAGGCAGCCAAACCCGAAGAGCCGGCCGACGCCAAGTACGACGGCGCCTATGGCCCGGGCCGGCCTGGCTGGCACATCGAATGCTCGGCCATGAGCTGCGCGCTGCTCGGCGAGCGCTTCGACATCCATGGTGGCGGCATGGACCTGCAGTTCCCGCACCATGAGAACGAGATCGCCCAGAGCGAGGGGGCGAGCGGGCACCCGTTCGTCAACTACTGGCTGCACAACGGCTTCCTGAACGTCGACAACGAGAAGATGTCCAAGTCGCTGGGCAACTTCTTCACCATCCGCGACGTGCTGCAACGCTTCGACGGCGAGACCCTGCGCTTCTTCATGCTGCGCACCCACTACCGCAGCCCGTTCAACTTCAGCGACGCCCACCTGGACGACGCGCGCAGCGCGCTGCGCCGCCTCTACACCGCGCTCGGCGCGGTGCCGGTGAGCGAGCCGCCACCGCTCGACTGGCAGGCCCCGGCGGCAGCCGCCTTCAAGGCCGCGATGGACGACGACTTCAACACGCCGGGCGCGATGGCCGTGCTGTTCGAGCTCGCAGGCGACGTGAACCGCAGCGGCTCGGCCGACGTGGCCGGCCAGCTGAAGGCCCTGGGCGCCACGCTGGGCATCCTGCAGCAGGATCCGCAGCAGTTCCTGCGCGCGGGCTCGGGCCTGGACGAAGCCACCATCGACAGCCGCATCGCCGAGCGCAACGCCGCCAAGAAGGCCCGCGACTTCGCCGCTGCCGACCGCATCCGCGACGAGTTGCTGGCCGCCGGCGTGATGCTCAAGGACACGCCGCAAGGCACCACCTGGGTCAAGGCCTGACATGCCGGCCAAGGCGCAGACCGCGGGGGTCACCCCGGACTACTGGGACGATGCCTGCAAGCACCTGTCCAAGCGCGACCGGGTGATGAAGAAGCTGATTCCGCAGTTCGGCGAGGCCCGCCTGAGCAGCCGGGGCGACGCCTTCACCACGCTGGCGCGCTCCATCGTCGGGCAGCAGATCTCGGTCAAGGCGGCCCAATCGGTCTGGGACAAGTTCGCCGCCCTGGTGGGCGGGGTGCCGCATCGCCTGACACCGGAAGACGTGCTGGCACTGGAGGCCCTGGCCATGCGGGGCGTCGGGCTGTCGCAACGCAAGGTCGAGTACGTGAGCGACCTGGCACGCCACTTCGTCGACGGCACGGTGCACGTGAACCAGTGGCAGGCGATGGACGACGAGGCCATCATCGACGAACTGGTGGTCATCCGCGGCATCGGCCGCTGGACGGCCGAGATGTTCCTGATATTTCACCTGATGCGCCCGAACGTGCTGCCGCTGGATGATCTGGGCCTGTTGAAGGGCATCAGCCAGAGCTACTTCAGCGGCGAGCCGGTCTCGCGCGCCGAGGCGCGCGAGCTGGGCGAGGGCTGGGCACCGTACCGGTCGGTGGCTACCTGGTACCTTTGGCGCAGCCTGGACCCATTGCCGGTCGAGTATTGAACCTTTCGTTGGCGAGAACACCGATGAGCAAACGTCACTTCCTGGATTTCGAGCAACCGATCGCCGAGCTGGAATCGAAGATCGAAGAGCTGCGCTACGTGCAGAACGAGTCAGCCGTCGACATCTCCGAGGAGATCGACCGGCTGGACAAGAAGAGCCTGCAGCTCACGAAAGACATCTACACCCAGCTCAACCCCTGGCAGGTGACGCAGATCGCGCGCCACCCGCAGCGGCCCTACACGCTGGACTACGTGAACGAGTGCTTCACCGAATTCCAGGAACTGCACGGCGACCGCGCCTTCGCGGACGACCTGTCCATCGTCGGCGGTCTCGCACGCTTCAACGGCCAGGCCTGCATGGTGATCGGCCAGCAGAAGGGCCGCGACACCAAGGAGCGCGGCCTGCGCAACTTCGGCATGCCGCGCCCCGAGGGCTACCGCAAGGCACTTCGGCTGATGAAGCTGGCCGAGAAGTTCGGCCTGCCGGTGTTCACCTTCGTCGACACCCCGGGCGCGTACCCCGGTGTCGGCGCCGAGGAGCGTGGGCAGTCCGAGGCCATCGGCCGCAATATCTTCGAGATGGCGCAGCTCGAGGTGCCCATCATCACCACCATCATCGGCGAGGGCGGCTCTGGCGGTGCGCTGGCCATCAGTGTCGGCGATCAGGTGCTGATGCTGCAGTTCTCGGTGTATTCGGTGATCTCGCCGGAAGGCTGTGCCTCCATCTTGTGGAAGACCGCCGAGCGCGCGTCGGACGCTGCCGAGGCCCTCGGCATCACCGCGCACCGCCTGAAGGCACTGGGCCTGATCGACAAGATCGTCAACGAGCCCGTCGGCGGCGCCCACCGCGACCCCAAGCAGATGGCCGCCCAGTTGAAGCGCGGGCTGGTCGACGCGTTGCGCCAGGTGGCCGATCTCGGCACCACCGAGCTGCTGGAGCGCCGCTACGAGCGCCTGAAGAGCTACGGGCGTTTCACCGACACCACGGCTCGCTGAACGGCCTCCGGCACCGGCGCCCGCCATGCCGAAGCCCGCCCGCCCCACGGTGGCCGTGGCCGCCAGCGGTGGCCGCGACTCCACCGCCTTGCTGCATGCCACGGCGCGCGCGGCGGCAGGGCTGGGCGTCGAGGTCGTCGCCCTGCATGTCCATCATGGGCTGAGCCCGCAGGCCGACCACTGGCTGGGCCACGTCCGCCGCCAATGCGCACGCTGGGCGCGCAACGGCCTGCCCATCCGTTTCGAATGCCGGCGCCTGCAGGACGCGCCCGCGGCGGGCGAGAGCGTCGAGGCCTGGGCCCGCAAGGGCCGGTACCGTGCGCTGGCCGAGATGGCCCATGGCGCCGGCGCCCACCTGGTCCTGCTGGCCCACCACCAGCAGGACCAGGCCGAAACCGTGCTGCTGCAGGCCTTGCGCGGCGCCGGGCCCGCCGGCCTGTCCGCGATGCCGCAAGACACCGAGCGGGCGGGGATCCGCTGGTGCCGGCCCTGGCTGGTTCAAGGGTCCGGGGCCATCCAGGCGTATGTGCAGCGGCATCGCCTGACGCACATCGAGGACGCCAGCAACCGCGACCCCCGGTTCGACAGGAACCGCCTGAGACACGCGGTCTGGCCGGCCCTGGTGGCGGCCTTCCCCCAGGCGCCGGCCGCGCTGGCGGCGGTGGCCCGGCAGGCGCAATCCGCGGCGGCACTGATCGACGAGGTCGCTGCGGCCGATCTTGCGGCGCTGGGCGCAGACGATGACTTGCCGCTGGCCGGCTGGCGTCGGCTGAGTCCGGCGCGGCAACGCTTCGTGCTGCGCCACTGGCTGCAACTGCGCCTGCACGACGGTGCGCCCGAGCCCCTGCTGGAGCGCCTGCTGGCCGAACTGCACACCAGCCGGCCCGGCCGCTGGCCGGTGGACGGCACCCGCGAGCTGCGCGCCTACCGCGGCATGCTGAGCCTGGGTGCTGCGTCATCGAGGGCGAGGGCGCCGACGGTGATTCCAGCGTCGATCCTGCACATGGGCATGAACGAGCTGCCGGCCTGGGGTGGCCGGTTGGAAATCCGCGCGGTGGGGCAGGGTGGCGTCCTGCCCACCGTGCTGGCCACGGCCATGCTGCGCCCACGCCAGGCGGGTGACGATTTTCAGTTCGAGCCCCGCAGCCAGGCCCGCAACCTGAAGAAGCAGTTCCAGGCAGCCGCCGTGCCGGCGTGGGCGCGCGGTGGGCCGGTGGTGGCCTCGGCCCACCGGACCCTTTTCGTGCCCGGCCTGGGCATGGACGCGCGATGCTGGGCACCGCCCGGCGAACTCCAGTGGCGGCTGGACTGGCACCCTGACCTGCCCTGAGGCACTGTCAGGCTCTGTTGGCCATTGCTGCGTCGCAACAGCTAAAATTCGATGTTTGCCCGGCCGACCCCTCGCCGGGCAGCCCAGTTCGACACCCTCACCGTTCAACGCGACCTCGCCATGGCACTGATAGTTCACAAGTACGGCGGCACCTCGATGGGCACGACCGAGCGCATCCGCAATGTGGCCAAGCGCGTGGCCAAATGGGCCCGCGCCGGCCACCAGCTGGTCGTCGTGCCGTCGGCGATGAGTGGCGAGACGAATCGCCTGCTGGGCCTGGCGAAGGAGGTCGCCCCGGCCGGCCACAGCCCCTCCGTCTTGCGCGAGATGGACATGATCGCCTGCACCGGCGAGCAGGTCTCGGTGGGCCTGCTCTCGCTGGCGCTGCAGTCCGAGGGCATGGAGGCGGTCAGCTACAACGGATGGCAGGTCCCGATCAAGACCGATTCCTCGTTCACCAAGGCCCGCATCCAGAGCATCGACGACGCCCGGGTGCGCGCCGATCTGGCGGCCGGCAAGGTGGTCATCATCACCGGCTTCCAGGGCGTGGACGAGGACCTCAACGTCACCACGCTGGGCCGCGGTGGCTCGGACACCTCGGCGGTGGCGGTGGCTGCGGCGATGAAGGCCGACGAGTGCCTGATCTACACCGACGTGGACGGTGTCTACACGACCGACCCGCGCGTGGTGCCCGAGGCGCGCCGCCTGCACACCATCACCTTCGAGGAGATGCTGGAGATGGCCAGCCTCGGCTCCAAGGTGCTGCAGATCCGCTCGGTGGAGTTTGCCGGCAAGTACAAGGTGCCGCTGCGCGTGCTGTCCAGCTTCACGCCCTGGGACATCGACATCAACGAAGAAGCCAAGTCCGGCACCCTGATCACTTTCGAGGAAGACGTCAAGATGGAACAAGCCGTTGTCTCCGGCATCGCCTTCAACCGCGATGAGGCCAAGGTCACCGTGATGGGCGTGCCCGACAAGCCCGGTATCGCCTACCAGATCCTCGGTGAAGTGGCAGAGGCCAACATCGATGTCGACGTGATCATCCAGAACGTCTCGCACGACGGCAAGACCGACTTCTCGTTCACCGTGCACCGCAACGACTACCAGCGCACGATGGACCTGCTGAAGACCAAGGTCCAGCCGGCCACCGGCGCCGCACAGGTGCTGGGCGACCCGAAGATCTGCAAGGTCTCGATCGTCGGCATCGGCATGCGCAGCCATGTGGGCGTGGCCAGCAAGATGTTCCGCGCGCTCAGCGAGGAAGGCATCAACATTCAGATGATCAGCACCAGCGAGATCAAGACCTCGGTGGTCATCGACGAGAAGTACATGGAACTGGCGGTGCGGGCGTTGCACCGGGTGTTCGACCTGGACGACCCGGCCGCTGCGACGGCGCAATCCTGAGCCCGCGCGGCCCGGAAACGGCCCGCGACTGTGGTTAGAATGCGAGCTTCGTGCTGGAGACGTGACCGAGTGGCCGAAGGTGCTCCCCTGCTAAGGGAGTATGGGGCTTAAAACTCCATCAAGGGTTCGAATCCCTTCGTCTCCGCCAGCTAGAAAGCAGACACGGGCCCTCGCGGCCCGTGTCTTGTTTCTGACTGGAGTTGTCATGACCGCGGTGACCATCCTGCTGATCGGCCTGATGCTCGGCCTGCAGCACGCTACCGAGACCGACCACCTCGCGGCCGTGGCCACGCTGGTGACCCGCCAGGCCTCGCTGGGCCAGACCTTGCGCCAGGGCGTGGCCTGGGGCGTGGGGCACACGCTGACGCTGATGTGCTTTGCCGGAGTGGTGCTGGCACTCGGCCAGGCCATCTCGCCTGGCCTGGAACAGGCGCTCGAAACGGGCGTCGGCCTGATGCTCATCGTGCTCGGCGCGGATGTGCTGCGCCGTCTGGTTCGTGACCGCGTTCACTTCCATGTTCACCGGCACGATCCCGGCGCCGCGCATGTCCACGCGCACAGCCACCGCGGCGAAGGGCGGCATGCCGAGTCGCTGCACCGGCACGAGCACCCGAGGCGCTGGCCGCTGCGCGCGCTGGCCGTGGGCATGATGCATGGGCTGGCGGGCTCGGCCGCGCTGGTCATGCTGAGCCTGCAGAGTGGGCCTTCGGTGGCGCTCGGCCTGGGCTACATCGTCTTGTTCGGTGTGGGCTCGGTCCTCGGCATGGCGATGCTGTCGGTGGTCATCGCCGCCCCGCTGCGGCTGTCCGCCGGCTACATGACGCAGCTGCACCATACGTTGACCGGCCTGGTGGGCGCCTTCAGCTGTGCCATGGGTGTCTACATGGTGGTCGAAATCGGCTACCTGAAGGCCTTGCTGCTGGCGTGATCGGCCGCCCGGCGATCTGAACAGCGTTACGCCCGACCTGGGTTGCGCGGCTTGCGGGACACGCGCCACCGGCGGCGCAAGGCGAGCACGGCCAGCACCGCGCCGGCCAGGACCAGCCCGAAGGCCGTCACCGACGACATGCGCAGGAGCGTGCCGTTGAAATCCTCGCCGCCTGTGTAGTCCATGATGTGCAGGCGCCAGAAGAAGTCGTACCAGACCCAGGCCTCGTTGCGCGAGGTGACGAACTCGCCGGTGCGGCCGTTCAGGTAGATGCGGGTGCCCAAGGCATCGCTGAAGCTGACGCGCCACAGCTTGCCGTGGCCACCGGTCTCCGCGACGATGACCAGGCGGCGGGGGATCGCCTCCAAATACTCCACCGCCGTCACCGTGCCCTGGCCCTGGTACAGGCTCGCCGCAAAACGCTGCAGTGCTGCTTCATCCGGCGGGAGCCAGGCGCTGCCGTCGGCCGGCACGATGACCGGCTCTTGACCGCCGCGGTAGCTCACCCGAATGGCCGGCCCTCGCGGGGTGGCGACGGCGGTGACCCCCACCACATCGCCGAGCCGCGCCGCCGCCTGGAGCGAGGGTGCCACCTGCACGGCCCAACCCTGGGGCAGGATCACCACCGGCGGCTTCACCGTGTCGCCCCCCTTGACCCAGGCGCTGAACGGAACCAGCGAGAAGAACACGCCGCCGGCGACCCACACCAGCACCTGCACGCCGACCAGCCAGCCGAGCCAGCGGTGGATACGAAAGGTGAGGGCAGGCAGGGTCACGTCGGGTCCCGGGGTGTGGCGGCGGCGGATTGTCGCGCTGCGCGGTGGCTCATGGCCTGGGGGGGCCTTCGGGAAAGTCCCAAGCCATCTAACTTTCATAAAAGCAAATATTCGGTCATACTGATATGTATACCGAGTACCGTATGACAAAGGCGGTTTCAGCGCAGGTTTACGAGGCGGCTGCGGAGGTCTGCACGTCGTTGGCGGCAGCGCCCCGGGTGCACATCGTGGTCGCGCTGTGCCAGGCGGAACGCAGTGTCGCGGACTTGGTTCGGATGGTCGGCATGAGCGGGCCGCGCCTGTCGCAGCACCTTCGGGTGCTGTACCAGGCAGGGCTGGTGACCCGGCGACGCGATGGGCACCAGGTGTTCTATCGCCGGGTGCCGGAGCGGACGGAGCGGCTTTGTGCGGCCCTGCAGATGGAACTGGGGGCAGGCGCAGTGGAAGTGGTGTGGAAGGAAACCCTGTGAACGATCACGAGAAGCTGTCGGGGCGCCTGATCAAGGCTCCCGAGAATTTCCTGAGCCCGGAGGGCATCCGGCAGGTCGGGAGAGAAGCGCGCGCCGGTCGGCGCGACTTCATCCGCCATGCCTTCGCAGCGGCCACCGCGGCAGTGGCAGCGCCGGCAGCACTGGCCACCTCGAACCCGGTGCAGCCAGGTGAAGGCGATTCGAACATCCTCGAGCTGCCGGAACACAGCAAGGGCCTGGGCCGCCCGGTGGTGACGGACGGCTATGGCAAGCCGTCGCAGTACGAGGTGAATGTCCAGCGCCGGCAAAGCCCGGGGTTGACGCAGACAGCGCAGGCCTCGGTGTCGTTTGCTCCGCTGCAATCGCTGTTCGGCATCGTCACGCCGAGCGGCCTGCATTTCGAGCGCCACCACCAGGGTTGGTGGGACATCGATCCCTCCAAGCACAGGCTGATGGTGAACGGCTCCGATCCGTCGATGCTGAAGAGCGCCAAGGTCTTCACGATGGACGAGCTGATGCGCCTGCCCTCGGTCTCGCGCTTCCACTTCATCGAGTGTGGCGCCAACACCGGCATGGAGTGGGGCAACGTCGCCGTGCCGACGGTGCAGTACTCGCACGGCATGCTCAGCTGCAGCGAGTTCACAGGCGTGCCGCTGCGGGTGCTGTTGGAGATGGCCGGGGTCGACACGAAGCGCGCGCGCTTCGTGCTGGCCGAGGGCGCGGACGGCTCGTCGATGACCCGCACCATCCCGATGGAGATGGTCGAGAGCGGCGAGGTCCTGGTGGCCTACGGCCAGAACGGCGAAATGCTGCGGCCCGAGAACGGCTACCCGCTGCGGCTGGTGGTGCCCGGGGTGCAGGGCGTCAGCTGGGTCAAGTACCTGCGCCGCATCGAGGTGGGCGACAAG
>JADMKA010000094.1 GCA_018780145.1 Vitreoscilla sp.
TCCAGGAGGCGGTGCGCCGCAACCTCAACCTGACCGAGACCGCCAAGGCGCTGTTCACCTCGCAGCCCGGCATTTCCAAGGCCATCCTCGAACTCGAGGAGGAACTCGGCGTCGACATCTTCGTGCGCCACGGCAAACGGCTCAAGCGTGTCACCGAACCGGGCGTGCAGGTGCTGAAGTCGGTCGAACTGATCCTGCGCGAGGTGGCCAACCTGAAACGCATCGGCGAGGAGTTCTCCAAGCAGGACAGCGGCCGGCTGTCGATTGCCACCACCCACACCCAGGCCCGGTACGTGCTGCCCGAGCCGGTCGCGTTGCTGCGCAAGCGCCTGCCGAAGGTCCAGGTCAGCCTGCATCAGGGCACGCCGGATCAGGTGGCCCAGATGCTGCTCGACGACAGCGCCGACATCGGCCTGGCGACCGAGTCGTTGGCCGAGTACGATGAACTCGTGACCCTGCCCTGCTACGAGTGGCAGCATGTGATCGTGATGCGCTCGGACCACCCGCTGGCCGGGGTGGACCGGCCCACGCTGGAACAGCTGGCCGGCGAGCCGCTGATCTCCTACCAGCCGGCCTTTGCCGGGCGAAAGAAGATCGACCAGGCCTTCGCGCAGCGCCGGCTGAAGCCCAACATCGCACTGGAGGCCATCGACTCCGACGTCATCAAGACCTATGTGCGCAGCGGCCTGGGCGTGGGGCTGATCGCCGAGATGGCCATGAAGGGCGACAACCCCGAAGGCGAGCTGGTCTGGAAGCCCGCGGGCCACCTGTTCGGCCGCAACACCGCGCGCGTCGCCTTCCGCCGCGGCGCCTACCTGCGCAGCTTCGTGCTGACCTTCGCCGAGCTGCTGTCCGACCGCCTCTCCAAGACCCTGATCGAACGGGCCATGAGCAGCCAGGGAGACGACTATGAGCTTTGACGCCACGGCACGAACCCCTGCGCTGCGAAGCCGCCTGCCCGAGGTGGGCACGACCATCTTCAGCGTCATGTCGGCCTTGGCGGCAAAGCACGGTGCGGTGAATCTGGGCCAGGGCTTTCCGGATTTCGACGGCGACCCGAAACTGATGGACGCGGTGGCCGCGGCCATGCGGGCTGGCCACAACCAGTATCCGCCCATGCCGGGCGTGGCGGCGTTGCGCCAGCGCCTGGCCGAGAAGATCGAACGCCTCTACGGCCACCGCTACGACGCCGAGACCGAGATCACCATCACCGCCGGGGCCACCCAGGGCATCCTCACGGCGGTGTTGGCCCTGGTGCACCCGGGCGACGAGGTCGTTGTGTTCGAGCCCTGCTACGACAGCTACGGCCCCGCGATCACGCTGGCAGGTGGCACAGTGGTCAGGGTGCCGCTGGAGCCACGCAGCTTCCGGATCGATTTCCAGCGCCTTCGCGAGGCGCTGAGCCCACGCACCCGGGCGGTGATCGTCAACACCCCGCACAACCCGAGCGGCAGCGTGTGGTCGGCGGCCGACCGCAGGGCGCTGGCCGAGCTGCTGGCCCCGACCGAGGTGCTGGTGCTGGCCGACGAGGTTTACGAGCACATGGTCTTCGATGGGCAGGCACATGCCAGCGCCAGCGGCGATCCCTTGCTGGCCGCGCGCAGCCTGGTGATCTCCAGCTTCGGCAAGACCTACCACGTGACGGGTTGGAAGGTCGGCCACGTGGCGGCTCCGGCGCCGCTGATGGCCGAGTTCCGAAAGGTGCACCAGTTCAACGTGTTCACCGTCAACACGCCGATGCAGCACGGCCTGGCGGCGCACCTGGCCGACCCGGCGCCCTACCTGGGCCTGCCCGATTTCTACCAGCGCAAGCGCGACCGGTTCCGCGCTGGGTTGGCCGGCACGCGCTTCGAGCTGCTGGGCTGCGCCGGCACGTATTTCCAGTGCGTGGACTACAGCCGCATCAGCGACCTGCCCGACCAGGCCTTCTGCGAGTGGCTGACCACCGAAGTGGGCGTGGCCGCCATCCCGCTGTCGGCCTTCTATGCAAGACCTCCCGGCCAGAAGGTGGTGCGCTTCTGCTTTGCCAAGACAGACACCACGCTGGACGAAGGGCTGCGCCGGCTGGCAGCGCTGTAAGCGCCGCCGGCACCGCCACTCAGCGCGGCTTGTCCTCGTCAGGCGGGTCGGCCTCGATCGCGGCGTCGGGCGCCACCGCGCCGCCGTGCCCCTCGTCGCCGAGCGGCAGCAGCACATCGACCACCGGCAGGCTGCTCCCGCCCTGCTGCCACAGGTCGCGGGCCAGCGAGTAAAGCACCAGCACGTCCTTGTAGGCCGGCAGGTCGAAGAACTCATGCGCGGCGTCCTTGCGGAACAGCATGGCCTCCAACATGGCCATGGCATCCAGCGGCGAGGGCCACAGCGCCTGCAGGTGGCCAACGACCTCGGGATAGTCCTCGAGAGCCCGCCCGCTGAGCGGCCCGGCCTCCCAGTCGGGCGCGTAGGCGTTGAAGCGGCGGTTGAAGCGGGCACGGATGCGTTCGTAGGCTTCGCGGTCGTCCTGCCGGCGGTAGATCTCCAGCAACTTGGTGTAGGGCAGCGGGCTCAGGCCACCGGTGCCGCGCAGGTGCGCCATCAGCAGGTCGACGGCGGCATCTTCCTGGCCCAGTGCAATGAAGAAATCGGCCTGCTGTTCCAGATCCAGCAGTTCTTCGACGGACACCTCGCGGGCCTCGGTGCCGCTGGGTTCGACCGACATCACCCGGTCCGCGAACGACACTGACACAGGTGCCGGGAAGGTCGCCGTCCGCTCGTACGACATCTCGGTTGGCGCGGGCAGCGTGTCGCCAACCACCGGCTCGCGCCAGGCCGGAGGCGCCGAGTGAACCGGCGCTGGCGTCGACGGGGCCGGCGGCTCGTCCAGATCGCCGATGTGGGATGGCGGCGGCATCGGAACCGGGCCGGTGTCCTCGGCGGCGACGGGTGTGTTGGCAGGGGTCCACCACGGAACCGCTTCGGGCGAGGGCTCCTGCGGCCGGCGAACGCGCAGGGCCAGCCAGGCCATCATGCCCAAGGCCAGGGCCAGCAGTCCGATCAGCCACGGCACGGCTCGGCTGCGGCTCTCGGCCTCGGCCAGGCGGGCCCTCAGCGCACCGGTGGCTTCGCGGGCGCTCTGGCTTTCGCGTTGCAGATTGGCGAGCGTCTTTTCGAGCACCAGCAGACGGTGGGACTCGCTGACTGAGGTGTCGGCATCGCTGGCGCCAGCCTCGGCCGCAACCGGCTGGCCCACGAAGATCGGCTCTTCGAGGTCCATCTTCAACTGCGGGCCGGCCACATCGAGCAGCAGGCGGGCGCTGGCAGCAGCCACCGCCGGCGCCTCGGCACCCTGGCGCGCCGCCGCCGAAGCTTCCTTGCGCAGGGGTGGGCGCGAACGCTGCGGTCGCACTGCGTCGGTGCTGGAGGCACTGCGCATCGGACGCCTGACAGCGGGCCGTGGTCGAGGTGCTTCTTCGAAGGCCGACACATCGGCAGGGACCGATGGCGCAGGCGCCATGGCCTGGGCCGGTACCTGCAACGGGACGGTGGCTGAAGGTGGGTCGGCAAAGGCCACGTAGCGCCGCGAGAAGCGCCGGTCGCAGCCGACATTCAAGATGATCTCGACCACCGGCTCCTCGATCGGAGCGACGGTGGTGACGATGGCCACCCACTCGTTGAGCCCGGGCCGGGGCTCGATGCGCACCCGAACCTGGCTGCGCGGGAACTGGGTTTCGCCGGCAGAGACTTCGGCTCCGATGCAATCGGGGTCCAGCCGTTCACCTGCATCGAGGCGGAGCGGCACCGGCAGATTCAAGGGTTGCCCCAATACCGCCGCGGCGCCCAACCTGCCAAAACCGATGGCTTCGGTTTCGGAGGTGAGCGCCGCGAAGGCACAGGCAAGGATCAGCGCGGTTGCTCGTTGGGGCATGCCGGCGGGCATTCGTTTCGCAGGTGGAAATTCACTCTATCACGAATGCTTACGAGTCCCGGCCGGCGGGTGGGGCCGGTACCCCGGCACCGGGTGCCCCATACCGCGCGGCCAGCGCACGGCCGCTCCGAAGCGGCAGCGCACCCGCTTGGCGGGTGGGGCCGGTACCCCGTCACCGGGTGCCCCATACCGCGCGGCCGGCGCACGGCCGCTCCGAAGCGGCCGCGCACCCGCTTGGCGGGTGGGGCCGGTACGCCGGCACCGGGTGCCCCATATCAGGGGTGCAAGAATCGCACGGCACGAGCCAACCGAGAGACCGCCATGCCCTCCGAACTGCTGACCCGCCAGGAAGACCAGACACTGATCCTGACCCTGTCGGATCCGGCCACCCGCAACTCGCTGTCGCCGCAGGCCGTGAGCGCCGCGGTGGAGGCACTGGACCGGGCAGATGGTGACCCGGGCATCCGGGCCGTCATCCTGTGCGGCGATGGCGAGCACTTCTGCGCCGGCGGTGACCTCAACCGCATTGGTGGCGCGCGCTCGCGCCCGCCGGAGGCGCAGGCCGCCTCGATCGAACTCTTTCACGGTCTGGTCGACAGCCTGCGCGGTTGCTCCAAGCCGGTGATCGCCGCCGTCGAGGGCTTTGCCGCCGGTGGCGGCATGTCGATGGCGCTGGCCTGCGACCTGATCGTCGCTGCCAGGGATGCCCGTTTCGTGATGTCCTATGCCCGGGTCGGCCTGTCGCCGGACGGTGGATCCACCTGGCACCTGGCGCGCGCCCTGCCCCGGGCCCTGGCCCTTGAGCTGATCTGGCTGGCCGAACCGCAGACGGCCGAGCGGCTGCACCACCTGGGCGTGGTCAACCGGTTGGCCGAACCCGGGCAGGCGCTGGGCCAGGCGCTGGCGGTGGCTCGCCAACTGGCCGGCATGGCACCCAACGCCGTGGCCAGCGTGAAGGAACTGGTGCAGCAGGCGCCCGAGCGCAGCCTGCCGGAGCAACTGCGCGCCGAGCGCGATGCTTTCGTCGCCAACCTGTTCCACGACAACGGCGGCGAAGGCCTCGCCGCCTTCTTTGGCAAGCGCAAGCCCGACTTCAAGTAGCCCCGAGGGTCGCGCGGCCAGCGCACGGCCGCTCCGAAGCGGCCGCGCACCCTCACGGAGGGTGGGGCCGGTACCCCGGCACCGGGTGCCTCAACTCAGTCGCTCAGGTGTCGTAGCCCGGCAGCTGTCGGTCCAGCCGGCGCTTGAGGCCAGGCCAGGCGAGGTTGCCGCCCTGCCCTCTGGTCACCTGTGCGGCCTGGGCCTGTGCGGTGGCGATGATCTCGGGGCTGATGCGGGTCAAGCCGCCACCACCCGCCTGGGCGCGCACCTGGATCGCACAGGTGGCCTCGAAGAAATACATCGACTGGAAGGCGTCGGCGATCGTCCGGCCGACGGTCAGCAGGCCGTGGTTGCGCAGCATCAGGAAGTTCCTGGTGCCCAGGTCGTTGACCAGGCGCGGCTTTTCGTCGTCGCGCAGGGCCACGCCTTCGTAGTCGTGGTATGCCAGGCTGGACAGCACGAAGATCGAATGCTGCGAGATCGGCAGCACGCCATCGCGCTGCGCCGACACCGCCACGCCATTCAGCGTGTGGGTGTGCAGCACGCATTGCGCATCGTCGCGCGCGGCATGTACGGCGCTGTGGATGGTGAAGCCCGCCGGGTTGACCGGGTAGGGCGAGTCGTCGAGCTTGCGGCCTTCCAGATCCACCTTGACCAGGCTGGAGGCCGTGATCTCCTCGAACATCATCCCGTAGGGGTTGATCAGGAAGGCATGGCCGTCTCCTGGCACGCGGGCGCTGATGTGGGTGTAGACCAGGTCGTCCCAGTGAAACAGGGCCACCAGCCGGTAGGCGGCGGCCAGATCGACGCGTGCTTGCCACTCCTCGGGCGAGCAGCCAGGCGGCGCGGGCGTTTGCTTGTCGTGGGCCATGATCGGTCTCCGGTGGCAGGTTGGCAAAAAACCAGGCCGAACGCGCGGCTTCGCACGCCCGACACCATGGACAATACCAACGACGATGATGCAACTGTTGTCGCGTCAGGGACAAATGATGAATACCCCCATTCTTACAATCGACGAGCGTCACAACATCGATTCGGGTGCATGGTTCTCATCGTTGTCTCCAGCTCTGAGGGCCGCCATCCTGGCCCGTGCCACCGTGCGCCGCCTGGCCGATGGCGCGCCGCTGGCGGCACGCGGCACGCCGGCCGAAGACTGGGTGGGCGTGGCCAAGGGCGCGGTGCGGGTGAGCTCGGTCTCGCTGTCGGGCAAGCAGGTCTCGCTGACCTATGTGGAGCCCGGCACCTGGTTCGGCGACATCGCCCTGTTCGACGGCCTGCCCCGCACCCACGATGCCTCGGCCCATGGCGCGACCACGCTGCTGGTGGTGCGCAAGCCCGATTTCCGCGAGTTGCTCTCGCAGCATGTGGAGCTGTACGACGCGCTGCTGCGCCTGAATTGCCGTCGCCTGCGTCTGATGTTCAACCTGATCGAGGATCTCAACACCCGGCCGCTCGCCGCGCGCCTGGCCAAGCAACTGCTGCTGCTGGCCAAGAGCTATGGCATCGCCCAGGGCGAGGAGATCCGCATCGGCCTGCAACTGGCGCAGGAAGACCTGGCCCAGCTGCTGGGCGCCTCGCGCCAGCGGGTGAACCAGGAACTCAAGGAACTGGAGCGCGACGGCGTGCTGCGCGTCGAACCGACGCGCCTGGTGGTGCTCTCGCGCGAGAAGCTCATGGCGGTCACCGACCGCTGAACATGGGTCGGGTCAACCGACTCGGCTGAGGACGGACCCGATGGACCACTACACAGGCACCAAGCCGGTAGCCGCCAGCCACTTGTTCGACACGGCTGCGCTGGAGCGATATCTCACGGAGCGGCTGCCCGGATTCGCCGGCCCGCTGAGCGTCGAGCAGTTCAAGGGCGGGCAGTCGAACCCGACCTACAAGCTGGTGACGCCAGGTTGTGCCTACGTCATGCGCTCCAAGCCGGGGCCGGCCGCCAAGCTGCTCCCATCGGCCCATGCGATCGAGCGCGAGTTCCGCGTGATGTCGGCCCTGCACGGCACCGGTGTGCCGGTGGCCCGCATGCACCTGCTGTGCGAGGACGAAAGCATCGTCGGCCGCGCCTTCTACGTGATGGAGTTCGTCTCCGGCCGCGTGCTGTGGGACCAGGCCCTGCCAGGGCTGGAGCCGGCCGAGCGTGGTGCGATCTACGACGAGATGAACCGCGTGATAGCGGCACTGCACAACGTGGACGTCAAGGCCGTGGGCCTGGCCGACTACGGCAAGCCCGGCAACTACTTCGAGCGCCAGATCGGCCGCTGGAGCAAGCAGTACCTGGCCTCGGTGACCGGCCCCAACCCGGCGATGGACAAGCTGATCGCCTGGCTGCCGGGCCACATTCCCGACAGTGCGCGCGACGAGAGCCAGGCCAGCGTGGTGCACGGCGACTACCGGCTCGACAACCTGATCTTCCACCCCACCGAACCGCGCATCACCGCCGTACTGGACTGGGAGCTGTCCACCATCGGCCACCCACTGGCCGATTTCAGCTACCACTGCATGAGCTGGCATATCCCGGCCGGCGTGTTCCGCGGCATCGCGGGGCTGGACATCGCCGCGCTGGGGATCCCGCCCGAGCGCGACTACGTTCGCCGCTACTGCGAACGCACCGGCCGCGCGGAGGTGGACGCGGTGATGCGCGACTGGAACTTCTACCTCGCCTACAACCTGTTCCGCCTGTCCGCCATTGCGCAAGGCATCGCCAAGCGCGTGCTCGACGGCACGGCCGCCAGCAGCCAGGCCCGCGCCACCGGCGACGCCGCTCCCCTGCTCGCCGAGCTGGCCTGGCAATTCGCCCAGGCCGCCTGATTTCCCACGGAAGGACACCTCATGGACTTCGGCTACTCCCCCCGCACGCAAGCACTGCGCGAGCGCGTATCGGCCTTCATGGCCGAGCACGTCTTCCCGAACGAAGCCCGCTACTGGGCAGAGTTGCAGGCCAACACGGAGGCTGGCAAGCGGTGGACTCCGCTGCAGGTGATCGAGGAGCTCAAACCCAAGGCCCGCGCCGCCGGCCTGTGGAATCTCTTCCTGCCGGAGAGCGACCTCGGTGCCGGCCTGCTCAACCAGGAGTACGCGCCGCTGGCCGAGCTGATGGGCCGCGTGCTCTGGTCCAGCGAGGTCTTCAACTGCTCGGCGCCCGACACCGGCAACATGGAAGTGCTGGTGCGCTACGGCAGCGCCGAGCACAAGAAGCGCTGGCTCGAGCCCCTGCTGGCTGGGGAGATCCGCTCGGGTTTCGCGATGACCGAACCCGCGGTCGCCTCCAGCGACGCCACCAACATCGAGGCCCGCATCCTGCGGGACGGCGACGACTATGTGATCAATGGCCGCAAATGGTGGACCAGCGGCGCCGGTGACCCGCGCTGCAAGGTGTTGATCTTCATGGGCAAGACCGATCCCGACGCGCCGAGGCACTCGCAGCAGTCGATGGTTCTCGTGCCGATGGATGCGCCCGGCGTCAAACCCATCCGCGCGCTGTCCGTGATGGGCTACGACGACGCGCCGCACGGGCACATGGAGATCCAGTTCGACAACGTTCGCGTGCCGGCCAGCAACATCCTGCTGGGCGAGGGCCGCGGCTTCGAGATCGCCCAGGGCCGCCTCGGCCCGGGCCGCATCCACCACTGC
>JADMKA010000012.1 GCA_018780145.1 Vitreoscilla sp.
TCAAACTCTACCGCGCTGGTCTCGCTTTGAACATACAAGCGGCCGCGTGACCCGCTCGGCGGGTGGGGCCGGTACGCCGGCACCGGGTGCTCCAGTGCCTCAGCCGATCAGCCGCTCGCCGGCCCAGAGCCTCGCCAGGGGCTCGCGCTCGCGGATCAGGTGCACGGTGTCGCCCTCCACCATCACCTCGGCGGCCCGCGCCCGGGTGTTGTAGTTGCTGGCCATCGTCATGCCGTAGGCGCCGGCCGACAGCACGGCCAGCACGTCGCCCGACTGCACCGCCAGCGCGCGGTCGCGGCCCAGCCAGTCGCCCGATTCGCAGATGGGGCCGACCACGTCGTAGGTCGCGGGATCGATGGTGCGCGGTTCGCAGGCGACGATGTTCATCCAGGCCTGGTACATGGCCGGGCGCATCAGGTCGTTC
Organism: Vitreoscilla sp.; assembly: GCA_018780145.1. Taxonomy (GTDB): domain Bacteria; phylum Pseudomonadota; class Gammaproteobacteria; order Burkholderiales; family Burkholderiaceae_C; genus Ideonella. The sequence continues at coordinate 425 of JADMKA010000012.1, forward strand.
ATCGCCGCGTCGACGATGCAGAAGCTCTTCTCGTCGCCAGGCTTCAGGTACAGCACAGAGGCCAGCAGCACGCCGGCATTGCCGACCATCGAGCGGCCGGGCTCGAGCAGCACCTCGCGGTGGCCATGGCCGCGTGCGTCGATGCGGGCGAGCATCTGGCGCACCAGGTCTTCCGCGCTCGGCGGCGACTCGTCGGTGTAGGTGATGCCCAGGCCCCCGCCGAGGTCGATGTGCTGCAGGTCGATGCCTTCGGCAGCCAGCACGTCGACGAGATCGAGCAGCCGGTCCAGCGCATCGAGGTAAGGCCCGGCGGTGGTGATCTGCGAGCCGATGTGGCAATCGATGCCCACCACATCGATGCCTGGAAGCTGGCGGGCAAGCCGGTAGACCGCCAGGGCCTGCACGTGCGCGATGCCGAACTTGTTGCCCTTCAGCCCGGTGGAGATGTAGGGGTGCGTGCCGGCATCGACATCCGGGTTGACGCGCAGGCTGACCGGGGCGCGGCGGCCCAGGCCGTGGGCCACAGCCGACAACAGCGCCAGTTCGGCCTCGCTCTCGACGTTGAAGCAGCGTACCCCGGCCTGCAGGGCGAGCCGCATCTCGTCGGCCGTCTTGCCGACCCCGGAGAAGACCACCCGGTCGGCCCGCCCGCCGGCAGCCAGCACACGCTGCAGTTCGCCGGCGGACACGATGTCGAAGCCGCACCCGGCCTCGGCAAAGGTCTGCAGCACCGCGAGGTTGGAGTTGGCCTTCATCGCATAGCACAGCAGGTGCGGCCGGCCGGCGAGTGCTCGCTGGTAGCTGGCCGCGGCGGTGCGCATGGCGTTGCGCGAGTAGACGTAGAGCGGCGTGCCGAAGCGTCGCGCCAGATCGGCCAGGCGGGCCCCTTCGAGCCAGAGCCCGTCGGAGCGTGAAGACAGGAAGGGGCTGCCAGGCAGGGTCATCGGGTGGGGGCAGCCGCGCTGGCGGCCGAAGCGGAAGAAGAGGCTGGGTGGCCGGGAAGGGTGAGCGGCCCGCGTTGGCCGCAGGCCACGAGGCCAGGCAGCACAATGGCGCTGGCCAAGACCCTGACGGCAAGGCGCCGCAGGGGCGCCACTACACTCGACTCGGCGCGGTACGGCATGCCGCGAATTTTAGCGACCCCATGACAGCATCCCCTTTCACCGATGCCGAATATCAGCAGCTCGCCGCGGCCGCGCTGGCGCAGATCGAGTCGCGTGTCGACCGATGGCTGGACGAGGATGTCGTCGACATCGACAGCCACCGGACCGGCGGCCTGCTCGAACTGGCCCTGCCCAACGGCAGCAAGCTGATCATCAACACCCAGCCGCCGTTGCACGAGCTGTGGCTGGCGGCCAAGGCCGGCGGCTATCACTTCCGGCTCGACGCCACCGGCCGTTGGCTGGACACCAAGGACGGCGTGGAGTTCTTCCAGCGCCTGTCCGAGCAGGCCAGTGCGCAGACGGGGCTGCCACTGGTGTTCACCCCGCCGGCAGCTTGAACTACCGGAACAGGTCGAGAATGCCCTTCTTCTCGTCCTCGGTCGGGGGCTGCGGCAGGGTGGCCTCGGTGCCCAGGGTGCTGATGCCCTGGCCGGGGCTGTACTCGTCGTAGTACCACTCGCCACCGACATTCACCATGCCCTCGGGCGCGGGCATCTCGCTGACCGGCACGCCCTTCAGGGCCTGTGCCATGTACTCGATCCAGACCGGCAGCGACAGCCCGCCGCCGGTCTCGCGGTCGCCCAGCTTGCGCGGGTTGTCGTAGCCGATCCAGACGATCGCTGCCAGCGACTGGTGGTAGCCGGCGAACCAGGCGTCCATCGAGTCGTTGGTGGTGCCCGTCTTGCCATAGATGTCCGGGCGCTTGAGCATCGCCTGGGCGCGAGCGGCGGTGCCTGAGCGGGTGACCTCTTGCAGCAGGCTGGTCATCAGGAAGGCGTTGCGGGCGTCGAGCACACGCTGCGTTTCGTCCGGCGCCTTCAGCTCGATGTTGCTGAGCACCTTGCCGCGGGCGTCGGTGACCTTGGCGATCAGCACCGGGTTCACGCGGTAGCCGCCGTTGGCGAACACGCTGTAGGCGGTGGCCATCTGCATCGGCGTGACCGAACCGGCACCGAGCGCCATCGTCAGGTAGGGCTCGTGCTTGTCGCGGTCGAAGCCGAAACGGGTGACCCAGTCGCGGGCGAAATCCACGCCGACCGACTGCAGCACCCGGATCGACACCATGTTCTTCGAGCGTGCCAGGGCCCGCCGCAACGGGATGGGGCCATCGAAGGTGCCGTCGTAGTTCTTCGGCTCCCAGGGTTGGCTGCCGGTGGCGCCCGCATCGAAGAACAATGGCGCGTCGTTCACGATGGTGGCCGGCGTGAAGCCCTTCTCCAGCGCCGACGAGTAGATGAAGGGCTTGAAGCTCGAGCCGGGCTGGCGCCAGGCCTGGGTCACGTGGTTGAACTTGTTCTTGCCGAAGTCGAAGCCGCCGACCATCGCGCGGATGGCGCCTGTGCCGGGCTCGATCGACACGAAGGCGCCCTCGACCTCGGGCTGCTGGGTCAGCGTCCAGTCACCCTTGGCGTTCTTGATGGCGCGGACCACGGCTCCGCGCCGGATCTGCACCTTGGCATCGGCCTTGGCCGCGAGGCCGGAGGTCACCGGGCGCAAGCCATCGCCGGTCACCGTGATGCTCTCGCCGGATTGCAGCACCGCCACCACTTTCTTCGGCCCGGCCTCCAGCACGACGGCGGCCTTCAGCTCGTCGTTGTCGGGATGGTCGGTCAGGGCCTCGGCGACCCGGGCGTCCACGGCCTTGGGGTCGGCCGGCAGGTCGATGTAGGACTCGGGGCCGCGGTAGACCTGGCGGCGTTCGTAGTCCATCAGCCCGCGGCGCAGGGCGCGGTAGGCGGCCATCTGGTCGGCAGCCCGCACGGTGAGTTGCACCTGCAGCCCGCGCGTGTAGGCGTCGGCGCCGTACTGGGTGAAGACCAGTTGGCGCGCGACCTCGGCCACGTACTCCGCGTGCACCGGCACGTCAGCCGGGGTGCGGTACTTCAGATCCTGCGCCTTGGCGGCGGCATGCTGGTCGGCGGTGATGAAGCCGTTGTCGAGCATGCGGTCGATGATGTACTGCTGGCGAACGGTGGCGCGCCGCGGGTTGGCAATCGGGTTGTATGCCGACGGCGCCTTGGGCAGGCCGGCCAGCATCGCCGCCTCGGCGATGTCGATGTCCTTCAGGGGCTTGCCGAAATAGATCTCGCTGGCCGCCGCGAAGCCATAGGCGCGCTGGCCGAGGAAGATCTGGTTCATGTACAGCTCCAGGATCTGGTCCTTGTTGAGCTGGCTCTCGATCTTCAGCGCCAGCAGCACCTCGTACAGCTTTCGGGTCAGCGACTTCTCCGTCGACAGGTAGAAGTTGCGCGCCACCTGCATGGTGATGGTGGAGGCGCCCTGGCTGCCCACCGAGCCGAACTGCGCCAGGGCGGCACGGATGACGCCCAGGTAGTCGACGCCGCTGTGCTGGTAGAAGCGGGCGTCCTCGATGGCCAGCACCGCGTCCTGCATCACCTTGGGGATCTCGGCGATCGGTGTGAAGGTGCGGCGCTCGTCGCCGTACTCGCCCAGCAACGCGCCTTCGGCGGAGACCACCCGCAACGGCAGGCGCGGCCGGTAGTCGGTGATCGAATCGAGCTCGGGCAGGTTCGGGTACGCGACCGCCAGCGCGATGGCGGCGCAGATCAGGATCACCAGCAGGCCGGCCACCACCGCACCTGCCGCACCGAGCAACAAGCGGCCGATCGACGATATCCAGGTGGGGTGGCGGGCAGAAGGGGGCTGCGAGGAGTGGTCGGCGCGGTCGGCTTCGCTCATGGGGCTCCTGTTGGGGGCAGGCCGATTATAGAAATCGAGGCCAGGGTTTCCCGCCGAACTGACCGGGCATTGAATCGGGCTGTACACACAGTTGCTTGCCCCGATAAACGCCTTGTCACAGAGGCTGGTGGAAACCCTGTGAAGAACCCTGGCGATATGACCGAATCACGTCGGTGAATCGCAACGAGAAGCGGGTTTTGCAGGGCGCTTTTCCTTTGTTTCTCAACAGTCTTGCTGATAGGATTGAAGTGCTTTGTTAACTTCGCGTCCATTCGTGGCGCCGCTGGAGCCTTCACTCGTGGGTTTTCTCGATAGCCTGTTGGGCCAGAAGCATCCGCAGATGATTGGCCTCGATATCAGTTCATCCAGCGTCAAGCTGGTTGAACTGTCCCAGTCTGCGTCCGGCGAACTCGTGCTGGAGCGTTTGGCGAGCGAGCCCTTCGAAAAGGGCTGGATCGTCGATGGCCAGATCGAGAAGTTCGACGAGGTCGCCGATTCGGTGCGTCGCGTCGTCAGCCGCAGTGGCACGAAGACCCGGCATGTGGTCATGGCCATGCCGCAGTCGGCCGTCATCACCAAGAAGATCGTGCTGCCGGCCGGCCTGCGCGAGGACGAGATGGAACTGCAGGTCGAATCCGAGGCCCACCAGTACATCCCGTTTTCGCTGGACGAGGTCAGCCTGGATTTCTGCGTGATCGGCCCCAACGCCAACTCGGTGGGGGATGTCGATGTGCTGATCGCCGCTTCCCGCAAGGATCGCGTGCAGGACCGCCAGGGTCTTGCCGAAGCCGCGGGCCTGACACCCGTGGTGCTGGACATCGAGTCGCACGCGTCGCGCCTGGCCATGGGCCGGCTGATCCACGCGCTGCCCGACCAGGGCAAGGATTCCCTGGTGGCGTTGTTCGAGATCGGTGCCGACACCACCAGCCTGAAGGTGCTGCGCGAAGAGGAGATGCTCTACGACCGCGATCAATCCTTCGGCGGTTCGCAACTGACTCAGCTGATCTCGCGCCAGTACGGCTTCTCCTACGAGGAAGCCGAACAGAAGAAGATCAGCGGCGACCTGCCCGAAGACTACGAGCCCACGCTGCTGACGCCGTTCGTCGACAGCCTGGCCCACGAGATCGGGCGGGCCCTGCAGTACTTCTTCACCAGCACGCCGCACCACAAGGTGCACTACGTGATGCTCGCCGGCGGCACCGCGGCCATGCCCGGCCTGCGCGAGCGGGTGAAGGATGTGACGGGCTTCACCTCCAAGGTGGTCAACCCGTTCGAAAGCATGAAGCTCGGTTCCGCTGTGCGTGAAGCCAAGCTGCGCCGTGAGGCGCCGTCCTACCTGACGGCCTGCGGTCTGGCGATGCGGAGGTTCGTGCAGTGATCCTGATCAACCTACTTCCGCACCGGGAAGCGCGGCGCCAGGAGCGCAAGCGAGCGTTCTTTTCCGCGCTGGGCCTGGCGGCCATCGTCGGTGTCGGCATCATCGTGCTGTGGTTCGGTGTGCTGCAGCAGATGACCTCCACCCAGGAAGCCCGCAACCGCTTCCTGTCCGACGAGATCAAGCGCCTCGAGGAGCAGATCAAGGACATCGCCGAGTTGCGCTCCGAGATCGACGCGCTGAAAGCCCGGCAGAAGGCCGTCGAAGACCTGCAGACCGACCGCAACGTGCCGGTCTACTTGCTGGACGAACTGGTCAAGCAGACCCCGGAGGGTGTCTACCTGACCGCGGTGAAGCAGAACGCCAACGTGGTGACCGTGTCGGGCCACTCACAGACCAACGAGCGGGTCTCCGAGCTGCTGCGCAACACGGCCTACAACTCGCCCTGGCTGGAACGGCCCGAGCTGGTGGAGATCAAGGCCGTGAACGTCGGCACCGGCCGCGACCTGCGCCGCCTGTTCGATTTCTCGATGCGGGTGTCGATCAAGCGCCCGCAGTCCGCCACGTCTGCCGCAAGCGGCGCCAGCGGTGCCGCCCCCGCGGCCAAGCCCGCCACCCCCCCGAAGCGGGGCAAGGTCTCGTGAGGACATGATGGCGAGCACCAAACCCTCTACCCAGATCGACATCGCCGCCGCGCTGCGCCGTGCGACGTCGCAGTTCCGCGAGCTCAATCCCAAGGAGCCGGGCCAGTGGCCGCTGCTGCCGAAGGTGGTGAGCTGCATCGCGGTGACGGTCGTCGTCGTTGTCGTCGGATGGGTCGCCTTGCTGAGCGACGCCGACAAATCGCTGCAGGCCTCGCGCGACAAGGAGCCCAAGCTCAAGGCCGACTACCGGCAGAAGCTGGCCCAGGCCGTCAACCTGAACGAGCTGAAGAAGCAGAAGGAGCAGGTCCAGGAGTACGTCACGCAGCTCGAGAAGCAGTTGCCGGGCAAGGCCGAAATGGATGCCCTGCTGTCGGACATCAACCAGGCCGGCATCGGCCGCGGCCTGCAGTTCGAGCTGTTCCGTCCGGGCCAGGTGGTCATCAAGGACTACTACGCCGAGTTGCCCATCGCCATCAAGGTATCCGGGCGGTACCACGATGTCGGCTCGTTCGTGGCCGATGTGGCGAACCTGTCGCGCATCGTCACGCTGCACAACCTGACCATCGCACCGCCGCCGAAAGACACCTCCGGCAACCTCGTGATGGAGGCCACTGCGCGCACCTACCGGTACCTGGACGCCGCCGAAGTGGCCGAGGTCAAGCGGGCGGCTGCTGCGGCGAAGTCCAAGGGCAAGGAAAAGGGCAAGAAGTCATGAAGCGCCTGGCACTTTTCGCGCTCGGCGCGGGGCTGGTCCTGGCGGGTTGCGGCGCCAACACCGACGAGCTCAACCAGTGGATGGAGCAGCAGAAGCGCGAGGTCAAGCCGAGCGTGGAGCCGATCCCGGCGCCGAAGAAGTTCGTGCCTCAGCCCTACGCGTCGATCACCGGCGTCGAGCCCTTCAGCAACCAGAAGATCTCGTCCGGCACACGGATCGACAAGAACCAGTCGAACGCGGTGCTGGCCTCCGAGTTGCGGCGGCGCAAGGAGCCGCTGGAGGCCTACCCGCTGGACACCATGAAGATGGTGGGTACGGTCACCCGCGCTGGCCGCCCGCACGCCCTGATCGAGGCCGACAAGCTGCTGCACTATGTGAAGCTGGGCGAGTACATCGGGCAGAACTACGGCAAGGTCACCCGGATCGACGAGACCGAACTGTCCCTGCGCGAAATCGTGCAGGACGCGGCAGGCGAATGGATCGAGCGCACCACGACCCTCCAGCTTCAGGAGAAGGCGCGATGAATAACAAGTTGGAGTCACGCAAGATGCGGAGTTGGACTGTGGGAGGGCTGCTCCTGGCCCTGGGCCTGGCGGCGCCAGGCCTGACCTGGGCGCAAAACCTGATTCGTTCGATCAGCAGCAACCAGCAAGCCAGCGGCGAGGTGATCCGGGTCGAGTTGAGCGAGGGCCTCGCGTCTGCGCCCACCGGCTTCTCCATCCAGGCGCCGCCCCGCGTGGCGATCGACCTGCCGAACGTCGGCAACGGCCTGGGCAAGTCGGCTGTCGAGATCAACTCGGGCAACGTGCGCACCGTCAACGTGGCCAGCTCGGGAGACCGCACCCGTCTCGTGCTGAGCCTGCGCCAGCCGGCCAGCTACCGCACTGAACTGCAGGGCAAGACCTTGCTGATCCTGCTCGATTCGGCCAGCAGCGCCGCGAGCGGTGGGCCGGCCAATGCCGCGCAGCCAGTGCAATTCGCCAGCAGCCAGAACACTGAACAACAGCCGCTGCGCGACATCGATTTCCGCCGCGGCCCGGATGGCTCCGGCCGGGTCATCGTCGGGCTGGCCAGCACCCAGATCGGCGTGGACCTGAAGCAGCAAGGCCAGAACCTGGTGGTCGAGTTCCTGCGCTCCACGTTGCCGGAGTCGCTGCGCCGCCGCCTGGACGTGTCCGACTTCGGCTCGCCCGTGCAGGCCATCTCCACCGTGCAAAGCGGTGACCGCGTGCGCATGGTGGTCGAGCCGCGCGGCGCCTGGGAACACAGCGCCTACCAGACCGACACGCAGTTCGTGCTGGAGGTTCGCCCGGTCCGCCTCGATCCGAACAAGGTCACCCAGGGGCCGGGCTACCAGGGCGAGAAGCTGTCGCTGAACTTCCAGAACATCGAGGTCCGCTCGCTGCTCCAGGTCATTGCCGACTTCACCAACTTCAACGTGGTGACCAGCGACACCGTGACCGGCAACGTCA
>JADMKA010000089.1 GCA_018780145.1 Vitreoscilla sp.
AAGCAGAAGACCATCCGCAAGCAGAACGGCCTGGGCATCTTCGACACCCAGAGCCCCAGCGACGTGCTGGAGCACCCCATTGGCCGCACGATGGTCGAGCAGAGCGTCACCAAGATCTTCCTGCCCAACCCGGACGCGCTGCGCGCAGAGTACGTCGAGGGCTTTGGCTTGTCGGACGCCGAGTTCCAGATCATCCGCGAGCTGCGCAGCCAAGGCGGCTACCGCTTCCTGGTCAAGCAGAACCAGCAAAGTGCCGTCTGCGAACTCGACCTGTCGGGCATGGACGACATCCTGACCATCCTGTCCGGCAGCACCGACAACATCGAGCTGCTCGACGCCATCCGCGAGCGCGAGGGCGACGACCCCGCCGTGATCATCCCCGCGCTGCATGAGGCCGTCGCGAGCCGGCGCGCACGTCAACGAGGAGCCTTCGCATGACCCACGCTTCAGGTGCAACGCTGGTGGCGCTGCTGGTCCTTGCCTCGGTCAGGCCCGCCTTCGGTGCGGACTACTGGAACGACGCCGTGAGCGTGGATGCGAAGGGGGTTCGACGGATCGAGCTGCCACCGGTCAACAGCAGTGTCACGGCCACGTCGCCGCGAGCGCCCGCCAGCTGGTCACCGCCCATGCCCATGACGTCCCACGTGATGGAAGGGCCCGACGGCCTGGTCGAGTGCGTCACCAACGACTACCGCGGCGACGGCCGCTGCCACGCCTACACGCCCGGCCAGTACAGCCAACCCCGACTGCGTGTCTGGGTCGTCAAGCGCAACGGCGGGTGGTGGCAGTGCGCCGACGCCCGAACCCGAAACATGTGCACCCGGTCGGCAAGCGACTGCACGGGCGACGCCAAGTCCACGGACAAGTGCTTTCCCTTGCACCCGGCCTTCAGCGGCTGGCTCGCGCCCGTCAAGGCCCAACCCTGACGCGACGAACCAAGGAAGCCCACCGTGTTCACCTACGTCGGAACGCTCATCGACACCATGCTGGCCACCTACCTGACCAGCACCTTGATGGCGGTCATGGGCGTCCTGGTGCCCATCGTCGTCGCGGGGCAGACCCTGTGGATGCTGCTGTATGGCTATGACGTGCTGCGCGGCCAGGTGCAAGAGCCGGTCATGACCTTCACCTGGAAGGTCATCAAGGTCATCTTCATCTGCACCGTCGCGCTAACAGCGAGCGTCTACCAGTTCTACGTCCAGGACACCACCACCGGTCTCACGACGGGCATGGTGGCCACCTTCATCCCCCCAGGCAGCACTGTCAACACCACGAACGTCTGGACCATCCTCGACAGCTTCAACGCGGCGGCGAGCGATCTGGTTCTCAAGGCCATCGACGCTGACGAAGGCGTGGCTTTTCCGGATCTGATGCCCTACTTCGCGGCAGCGCTGTTCTCCATCGGTAACTGCGTCCTGCTCATCGTTGCGTTCTGCGTCACCTTGTGGGTCCGGGTGATTCAAACCTTCGTCTTCGCCGTCGGCCCCATCTTCATCCTCGCGGCGGCCTTCCGGCCCACCGCCCGCTTCTTCGACGGCTGGGTCGCGATGCTGTTCAGCACCGTCGTCCTGACCTGGCTGGTCTTCTTCGTGCTTGGCTTCAGCATCGGGACCGGTCAGACCTTCATCGAAAAGATCACCCTCAATTTCGAGACGATCAACCTGCTCGCGGAGGCGCTCAGCTACGTCGTGATCATGGTCGTCTTCGCCTTCCTGCTCTACCAGTCGCCCAGCGTGGCCTCGTCGCTCACCGGCGGCGGCCCCTCGCAGTACGGCGCCGGGCTGATCCAGCAGGCCGCCATCACCTACCGGATGGTGCGTGGCATCGGCGGCCCGAAGGGCGGTAACCCAAGCGGCGGGCCAGATCACGGTGGGTCCGTTCAGCGCGGCGCCGGGGCCCTGTACGGGGCAGGCTCCGCGGCCGGTCGCGCGGTGCGCGGCGCCGCCCATCGAGCGTATCAGTCGGCCGCACGCCGCGGCCGCCATTGAGGAGCGAAACCATGAAGCGTCTGAAGTCGTTGTTTGTCCAATGCACTGTCTTGCTGGGTTGCGTGTTCGGGGCCACCGGGCCTGCGCACGCGGGGATCCCCGTGATCGATGTGGCGTCGCTCACGCAAGCCGTCATGCAGGTCCTGAACGACGTGACGGAGATCGAGAACCAGATTCAGCAGATCATCCAGCTGCAGAGCCAGGTCGACAACATCTCCGGCTTCCGGGGACTGGGCTCCATCCTGAACAGCGCCGGCCTGCAGAACTACGTCCCTGCGAACGCGCAGAACACCCTGAACGCCATCACCAACGGCGGCTACAGCGGTCTGTCCGCGTCGGCCCGCTCGCTGCGCAACGCCACGATGGTCTACAACTGCGCCGACAAGACGGGCGCGGCGAGAACGCGCTGCCAGGCGCAACTGGCGCAGCCCTACCAGCAGAAGGCCTTCATGCAGGACGCGCTGGCCAAGGCCAGCGGGCGCATTGACCAGATCAACGCGCTGCTGAGCCAGGTCGATGGCACCACCGACCCCAAATCCGTGCAGGAGCTGCAGGCGCGCATCGAGGGCGAAAACGCGCTGCTGACCCACGAGATGTCTCAGCTGCAGGCTGCGCAGTACATGGCCGAGGCTGAGCGCAACACGCAAACCTCGGCCGTGATCGAGCGCCGCCGCGAAAACATTCGCCGCACCTACCGCGTCGCCGAGGACCTCTGACATGAACGCCCCCGAGCGGCTCGAAGTCCATGACAGCCCCGCCGCGGCGATGGCCTCCACGTTCATGCGCAATCGCGGCTGGGAGCGCGACCAGCTGGAGATGCTGCGGCGCAGTGATCGCCGCGCCTGGTCGGTGGCGGCAGGTGCCATCGTGATCGCCATCCTGGGCGTCGGCGCCGCTGCGGCCGGAGGCGCGCTGCGTCAGACCGTGGCGGTCCCCATCGTGGTCGACAAGACCACCGGGGAAACGACCATTGTCCAACGGTTGTCGGAGGAGACGGTGCCGGCGCTCGAAGCGCTGGACAAGCACAACGCGGCGAAGTACGTCCGCTCGCGCGAGCGCTACTACTGGCAATTCCTGAACGAGGACATGCGCCAGGTGGCGCGCACCACGACGCCCCCCGCGTTTGGCGACTACCAGAAGCGCTTCACCAAGGGCAGCTCGCTGGCCGACCAGCTCAAGCGCAGCACCGAGTGGCGCATCAACGTGGTCGGCGTGCGGTTCACGGCCGCTTCCACCTTCGGCCGCAAGGGCGAAGCCATCGTCACCTACGACAAAGAGGAGTTCAGCCTTGACAAGGATGCCGTGTCCGCGAAGACGCGCAACGTCGCGACCCTCGTCTACGAATACCAGCCGAAGGTCAAGCTCAGTGAGGCCGATCGCATGGAAAACCCGCTGGGTTTCCTCGTCACGGCCTACCGCACCGACCCCGAGCTGGACAGCCACTAGGAAGCGCCATGAGAACGATGATTGCTGGATGTGCTGTGCTGTGGGCCTCCGGTCAGGCCCTGGCGGCTGACCCGCGCATCCGTGAGGTCGCCTACGACCCCACAGCGGTGGTGTCGGTCGAAACCAAACGCGGCTCGGTGACCCACATCGAGCTGCCGGCCGACGAGGCGATCCGCTTCATCGCCAGCGGCCAGGGCGCCGACTGCCGCCAGCCCGACATGACTTGGTGCATTGACGGCGCAGCCGGCCAACGCAACATCTTCCTGAAGCCCCGTGCGCACGCGACGGCCAACACGCTGTCCATCGTCACCGACCGGCGCAGCTATTCCTTCGCGCTCACCGTGCTGCCGGAGTCGGCAACGAAAGCCGCTACCCTGCGCCTGATCGTTCGGGGACCGCGCGAGCTCGCCTCGGCCAAGCCCCCACCCGCCGGCACCACCCAGGCTGAGCAGCTGGCCACCCTGCAGGCGATCCTGGCCGCCAGAGCCCAGGAAGAGGGCGCACGTGCCTTGCTGGAGTCGCGCCTGCAGATGGCACCCGAGGTGGTCAATGCCGCCTACTCCATCGCCCTCGGGCAGCACAGCGAGGAGATCGCACCGACGGCCGCCTATGACGACGGGCGATTCACCTACCTGGGTTTTCCGGGCAACCGGGAGTTGCCGGCCGTGTTTCAGGTGGCCGAGGACGGCAGTGAATCGATGGTCAACGCCCGCATGGAAAACGACCGGCTGGTGGTGGACCGTGTGGCCAAGCGCCTGGCCCTGCGCAAGGGTGACGCCGTCGTGGCGGTGATCAATGACGAGTTCGACCTGATCGGTCGGCCACCCGTCAACGGCACCACGGCAGCCGGCGTGATGCGGGTCCTGGCGCTCGGCGACGGAGCGGGTCGACGTGATGGAGGGCATGCGCCTTGAACTCAGACCCCAAGACCCCGGGCCTCGAGCCCCTGGCAGGCGAAGCCGGTATTCCGAGCGTGAATGCGCCGCGCAAGGGCAACCTGAGCTGGAAGGCGGTGGTGACACTGGGCCTGCTGGCCCTCGTACTGGTCGCCATGGCCGTGGTCGGCGTCAAGCGATTGACCGCCCCCAACCCCGCCAAAGCGGAAGCCAAGGCGATGGCGGCCGCTCCCAAGCCAGTGTCGGCCACCTCGAAGACAGCCAACGTCGAGGTTCCCGGTGCGGCGGCCCCCGCTTCCGCAGTGGCTGTGCCTGGCAAGCCGTCGAGCGGAGGAACCACCGTCCCGGCCATCGACCCGTCGGACGAGGAGGCTGCACCAATTCCTGTGCGCGGCCGCGAAGGCAGCCCGGCCGGACGCACCGCGCAGCCCGGCAAGTCGCGAACGATCGACCCGACCGACGCTCCCTTGATGGTGACCAGCGACAGCCGGGGCCTCAGCGCCAGTGCCAAGGCGGGTTCGTCAGGGACCGGCGTGCCGGATGAGGCGAACGCCCTGGCCCCCAACGGCGCCAGCCACAGCTCGGACCCTCTGGAGGCCACCCGCGCGAACATGCGGGAGTACCGCGAGCAGCTGCAGGGCATGCTGCGCAACCTGCAGAACGTGACGGACGCGGCCACCAAGGGGCGCGCCCCGACCGGTACGGGTGCTGGACCCGGTGCTGCGACGGGTGCGGTCGGGAGTCCCTTCCCGGCGGCCGCAGGCACCTTCAGCGGGAGTCCGGCAGCGGAGGGTGGGGCAACCACCAACGGCACGGCGCGCGTCTACGCCGGCACGCTCGGCAATCGCAGCCTGACGCTGCCCAAGGGCACCACCTTCACCTGCGCCCTCAAGACCCAGGTCATCGCCTCGGCCTCGGGACCGGTCAGCTGTCAGGTGATGCGCAACGTGTACTCCGACAACGGCCGCGTGCTGTTGATCGAGCGCGGCACGCATGTCGACGGCGACTACAAGATGCAGAACGTGCGCCCCGGCATGGTGAGCATCCCGGCGATCTGGACGCGCCTTCGTATGCCCAACGGCGTGGTGGTGGATCTGGATTCCCCCGCCACAGGTCCGCTGGGGGCCGCTGGCATCGACGGCACGGTGGACAACCGTTGGCCGGAGCGCATCGGCGCGGCGCTGATGGTGTCGCTGATCGGCGATTCCATCCAGATCGCTATCGCCGACCAGCAGGACGGGGCGAGCCTGGCCACAACCACCGGCACCTACGCGCAGACCACAACGACCACCGGAGCCCTGGCCAGCGAAGTCCTCAAGTCCACCATCAACCTGCCACCGATCATCTACAAGAACCAGGGGGGCGTCGTCGGCGTGTACGTCAGCAAGGACGTGAACTTCGAGACTGTCTATGCGCTGAAGGTCGCGGATGAGCGCCGCTGACCTGGCACTCGTCAGGCCGACACCGGCTTGCGTCCCCGCCGGCAGGGCAGCCCTACCCGGCGAGGCGCGCAGCCAGGTGCGGGCCGACACGTCGGTCCGGATGTTCCTCGCACCGCTGGCGCGGTTTCTGGACGAGCCCGGCGTGCTGGAGGTCTGCATCAACCGTCCCGGCGTGGTGTTCTACGAAGGCGCTTCCGGCTGGAAATCCGAACCGGCCCCGGAGCTGACCTACGAACACCTGTTCTCGCTGGCGCGCGCGGTGGCCACGCTCACCGGACAGAGCATCAACGAGGAGCGGCCCCTGCTGTCGGCCACGCTGCCCGATGGCGAGCGCGTGCAGTTCGTCTTTCCGCCGGCCTGCGAGCGCGGCGCGGTCAGCGTCACGATCCGCCGACCATCGAGCCGCATCTGGACCTTGGATGAGTTCGCGGCCCAGGGGATCTTCGAGGGCACCCAGATCCTCACCGACTCGCGCGAAGAGGTCCAGCACTCCGCTGTCCAGCTCCGACCTGTCGAGCTGGAGCTGTTGGACATGCTGTGGGCGCGGGACGTGGCCAGCTTCTTCCGCGCGGCGGTACCGGCCCGGCTCACCACCGTGGTGAGCGGTGCCACGGGCAGCGGCAAGACAACCTTCATGAAGGGGCTGATCCAGGAGTGCGGCGCCGAGGAGCGCCTGGTGACCATCGAGGACGCCCGCGAGATCCTGCTGCCGCGGCACGCGAATGCGGTGCACCTGCTGTACTCCAAGGGCGACCAGGGGGTTGCCAAGGTCACCGCCCGGGATCTGCTCGTCTCCTGCCTTCGCATGCGTCCCGATCGCATCCTGCTCGCGGAGATCCGCGAGGACGAGTGCTATGACTTCCTGCGCAATGCCGCCAGCGGTCATCCGGGCAGCATCACCAGCCTGCATGCCGGCACCTGCGCGCAGGCCTTCGAGCAAATGGGCTTGATGATCCGCCAGTCGCCAGCCGGATCGGGCCTGTCTCACTCAGAAACCCAGCGGCTGCTGCGGCTGCTGGTCGACGTCGTCGTCCAGTACAGCAAGGACAGCCGGGGGCGCCGGGTGAGCGAAGTCTGGTACCGACCGCTGCACAAGAAGGAGCTGGGACGCGCATGAGTGCCGCCCGCAAAGCCGCCATCGGCTTGGCTGCCGTCGTCGGCGTAGGCGCCCTGGCCACCGCGGCGCTCTATCTGACCGCCGTGCTGTTCCTGGTCATCAACAAGACCAATCCCGCCAAGGCTCACCCCTTCAGCGCGATCCAGTACTGGAAGCTGTACGCAGCAGATCCGGCTCAGCGCAAGCGCTTGAAGGGCGCCGGCGTCTTCAGCGGTGGGATCTGCCTGGTGGTCATCCCCTTGCTGGCCATCACCGGCGCGCGGCGGACGCGGGCACTGCACGGATCGGCGCGTTTCGCGACCCTCCCTGAAGTCCGCCAGGCCGGCCTGATGAGCACCAGCGGGCTGATCGTCGGCAAAGTCGGCGGCCAGTTCCTGCTGCTGCCGGGTCAGCTCTTCGTGCTGCTGGCCGCTCCGACGCGCTCAGGCAAGGACGTGGGCATCGTCATCCCCAACCTCCTGCATTACCCGGGATCAGCGATCGTCAACGACATCAAGGGCGAGTTGTACGACAAGACAGCCGGCTACCGCGCACGTGGCGGCCAAAGCATCTTCAAGTTCGCCCCGTTCGACGAGGCCTCGCGCTCGCATCGCTACAACGCGCTCGGTTACGTTCGAAACGATCCCCGCTACCGGGTGGCCGACACGCTCAGCATCGGCCATGTGCTGTATCCCAACGATGGCCAGACGAGCGGCAGCGAGGGCTTCTTCAATGACCAGGCCCGCAACCTGTTCCTGGGCCTGGCACTGTATCTGCTGGACACGCCCGAGCTGCCCCGCACGATCGGACAGCTGTTGCGCGTCTCCAGCAGCGTCGGCAAGCCGCTCAAGGACCACCTGCAGGAGCTGATGGTTCAACGCCAGCAGGGCGACCGACCCCTCGGCCCGGACACCTTGGAGGCACTCTCGCGCTTCCTGTCCAACCCGGACAACACGCTCGGCTCGATCCTGTCCACCTTCAATGCACCGCTGACGACCTTCGCCGATCCGCTGGTGGACCTGGCCACATCGGCGAATGACTTCTCGCTGCACGACGTCCGCCGGCGGCCGATGTCGATCTACGTCGAGATTCCACCGCCACGCATCAAGGACGCCCGCCTGGTGCTGAACCTGTTCTTCACCCAGGCCATCTACCTCAACACCCAGGAACTGCCCGAGAAGAACCCTGCGTTGAAGGTGGAGTGCCTGCTGGTGATGAACGAGTTCACGGCGCTCGGCCGGGTGGGCATCCTGGCCGACTCGATCGGCTACATCGCGGGCTACAACCTTCGATTGTTGACCGTCGTGCAATCCATGTCACAGCTGGGCGCCGTCTACGGCGACAAGCTGGCACGCAATTTCGCGACGAACCACGCGCTTCGCATCCTCTACGCCCCGCAAGAGCAGGAAGACGCCAAGGAGTACAGCGACATGCTGGGCACCTTCACCCAGAAGGCGGAGTCCCGCAGCCGCAACACCAGCCACGGCGCCAAGGGCGGCGGGTCCAGCCACGGGACCAGCTCGAGCGACCAGCGCCGCGCTCTGATGCTGCCTCAGGAGATGCGTGAGCTGGGCGCCTGGCGTCAGGTCATCGTCTACGAGAAGTGCAAGCCGATCCTGGCCGACAAGATCCGCTACTACAGCGAAGGCGTATTCACCGCGCGCCTGGTGCCGGCACCGAAGGTACCCCAGCTGGACTGGGTGCTCTATCGCGCCCGCACCGAAGGCCGGGTGCGTCGACTGGCCGACAGTGAAGCGCCATCGATCGAGCTGCGGCGCCTCGCCCACGACGTGAGCGACCTGCCGGCGATTTCCAACGCCTCGTCTGACGAGGAGATCTCGCGCTTTGTCGACGCGTACTTCGCGCGCCTGGAGATCGCGCCGCTGGACTTGCCGATCGAGGCCGGCGAAGGCAACAGCTCCGCCGTCAACGAGATCAGCCACAACGCCGCGCTGGCCGAGCGCGCATGACCCGAAGGAGGATCCGCATGGCCACTTGTCCGAAGACCCCGACCCAGCGGCCACGCAGTGCCCTCCTGGGGCTCGTTCTGTGTGCCGCGGGGTTCGCCTCGTGCTCGACCTCGAAGCCGCCGGCGCCACCGGCAGTCGATGAATCAAGCAGGCGCCCGGCGAATGACGTGCAATCCCTGGAAATGATCCGCCTGCAGGGGCAGGTTCGCAACCTGGAGCTGCAGGTGCATGCACAAGCCCAGCAACGTTCGTCGGCTGCGCTGCTGGCCGCCGCGGTGACCCAGCGCGAAGCGGCGCAGCGCACGGAGGTGCGGCCGCCACCGGCCGCGAACCAGGTGTTCGTGGTGCCCTTCGGTTTCGGGCAAACGCAGATCAAGCTGGGCAGCACCGAGCTGAGCCAGCTGGTGGAAGCTGCGAAGGGCAGCGCCTACATCGTCGTCCGCGGCCGCACGGACGGCTCGGTTGACAGCCTCTCGGAAGCCCGGATCGCCCGCGAACGGGCCGCCGGCATGAAGGCATTCCTGGCCGGGTTTGGCATCGACGCCTCGAAGATCCGTACGACCTACCAACCGACAGGCGACCACCTGTCCGACAACGCCGCGCAAGGCGGCCGCGACCTGAATCGCCGGGTCGAGGTCGAGCTTTACGCCGTCAAGCCGGCGGTCGCGCTGCTCGGCGCACCAAGCACCCACCCGCAGTGAGGAATTCATGGCCACCACCAGCTCACCCGTCAGCAGCGCCTCCGACAGCGCGAGCTGCCCGATCAACAGCATTGAGCAGGGCCCTGACACAGTCAGACGGCGCCCGTTGAGCGAGCGCATCCAGACTGACCAGCCACGGGAGACGAACCCCACCAACACCACAAGGGACCACAAGTCGCCACGCCCGAGTCAAACCTCGCAATCAGCCGATATCGAAACCGCGAAGCGCGAGCAGGAGCGGAATCCACGCGCCTACATCGCGGAAAGGCAAGGGGGCGGCCCGCAGGAACCTTTGCGGCCGCACTCCGAAACAGGCGTAAGGCCACCGGGACCCGCTGTCGCCCCTGGCGCTCAGAGCGCCGACCCGCTGCGACACGACGAAGCCGACGCCTTCGAACAGCGCAAGCTGCACCTGGAGGCGACCCTGCGGGACCGCTACATCGTTAGAGTTCATGTCCTCAAGGGCGACGAATACCGCTTCCGGGGCAATGAGCACCGGGTCGCGTTCGAAGACCATGGCCGAAAGCTCTCGACGACGTACGACACGCCGGCCGTCGTGCGCAGTGTGATTGACCTGGCGGAAGCCAAGGGTTGGCAGTCCGTTCGCATCGGCAGCGAGTCCACTGCCGAGTTCCGAAGGAACGTGTGGCTGGAAGCCTCGCTGCGCGGCATCAAGGCGATCGGCTACGAGCCCACGACCGACGACCAGAAACGCCTGGAGCGCGAGCAATTGCGCGCCGCCGCGAACAGCGTAGAGGTCGCCAGCGGCAGGGTGCCGGCGCGACTGCAAGGCGTGGAGCGGACGACCCCTTCGGCCGCTGCCGAGCTGGCCACGCGCGAGGCCCACGCGCGTGGCGTGACTGACCCCACCGTGCTGGCCAAGGTGCACGCTGTATCGCAGGAGCGCCAGGAGACCCTGGCAACACGAGGGGTGGCCGCCGTGGCCCGTGTGGTGGATACCGCGCTGCCCCGTGCGGCGCCGCAACTCGACTTGGTGCAATCCGAACAGGCGCGCGCCGCGCGTGCGCGTTGACGAACCGGCCTGCGAAGACGCAAGCAGGGGAGCTATGCCACGGGCTATGAAACCGCCGGCCAGGTTGTCTGTGCCTGCTCGCATCGGGCCCCCTGCGACTGAGGAACTGCCGACGCTCACGATGGCGGACGGCACGCTGAACGCGCTCAAGTGGGGCGCGTTGGTGCTCATGATCCTGGACCACGCCAACAAGTGGCTCTGGCATGGCCAAGTGGCATGGGTGTTCGCCCTGGGTCGGCTTGTGGCGCCGACCTTCTTCTTCATCCTGGCCTACAACCTGTCCAGGCCGGGTGACGCCAAAGGTCGGCTACAGAGAACCGCCGTGCGGCTGGCTGCGGCGGCCGCTGTTGCGTCGGTGCCCTTCGCAGCGCTGAATGGGTCTCGGTGGCCGGGCAATGTGCTCTGGCTCCTGTTTGCCGGCGTCTTGGTGCTCATGGGTTGGCGGGCAGGCACCTGGTGGGGTCGCGCGTTCGCACTGCTCGCTTTCGTGGTGGGTGGAGCATGGGGAGAATATTTCTGGCCAGGTCTGCTGACATTCCTGGCGGCCTTCGGCTACTGCCGCCGACCGACGGCATGGCGGCTGGCCCTTTTGGCGTTGGCGACGGCCACCCTGACGCCGATCAACGGCGGCTGGTGGGCCATGGCTTCGATCCCCCTCATCCTCGGCGCAGCGCAGCTGCGCGTCACGGCCCCTCGCGGGCAATGGGTCTTCTATGTGGCCTATCCAGGCCACCTTGCCTGCCTCTGGGCCGTGCTCAACGCAGGCACTGCGTCGTGAGGTCCTGTCACGTCAAACTGCAGGGAGGTGAAGAGATCACCGAAGAATGCGCTCAGGCCCACGTGGGGCAGAGTGGGGCGCTTGAGCTATACGCACTGGAGTTCACCGCAGTGGGCACGAAGCATCTACTGGTGCGGGCGTTTTCATCGGGGGTGTGGCTTGAGTTCAGGTGGAGCGTTCCGCCTGGCAGAGGAGAGCCCGCAAATTCTCTGTGCCACCCGCCCCAAGAATCGAGGGAATAGGAACAGGTGTACTGACATAGCCGGCCACCGTGGGGCAGTTGCAGGCCGACGCGCCGGGTCCAGCGCCAACCATCGTCCGAGCCCGACAGAACGACTGCTCCTCCTGGCTTCGACGGGTCACTGCCGACCCCTTGCAGCCGCTCTCGGCTCGTAGCTCACCGACCGCTATGCAGCGGTTGCGGTCGTTCGCCCGAGACTGCCAGATGCGAGGTCTCGGCTCGCATCCGGTCATTGGCTACTACCCAATGCGGCCCCCAATGCCCGGAATGCTGAGAGTTGCCGAGACTGCCAACTCGCATGCTCGGTCGTCAAGAGCGACTTATGAGCAGCGCCGTATCATGGCGCGACCAATTTAGACATCTAGGGGAGTACGATGGGGAAGAGCCTGCTCCAAGAATTCCTGAGCTTGCGCCTTTTGGACATTGGCGCCGAGGACTCTCGCCTCGAAAAGCTTGAAAGCACCTGCGGCGAGCTCGCCAAGACGTACGCCATCAACCCGCAAGGTGCTCTCTCGCCCCTCCTGGCGGCGTGGGATCCCAGCGCCGGTGAGGACCCGTCGCTCCTGCATATTGGTTCGGTCCTTCAAGGCCACTGGCCGACTTACCGGGGGGCCTTCACTGGGGAACCCCTGACGCTCTACCGCGCGGTGGTTCTGGAGTCGGTCATGCGGGCGATGGAGTTGCAGGGCGTGCTTGCTGTGGCTGTGAACCTGGTTGCGGCCAACCTCCTCCCCCAGCTGAAAGTCGGGCAGGAATCCCGCATTCTCGAAATCCTTGTCGGCCGCGCAGATGCCATCACTGCTGAGCGGCTCAAGCAGGTCTGGCCGGACCAGAACAGCGCGACCAACTTAGCGCCCATGGCTGTGCCGCCTATGAACAGCCTGAAGAAGATTGACGAGAACACGTGGTTCGCTCAGGTGGCCGCAGCTGCTGGATCTAGCACTAATCGAAGTGGCGTGACCCTCTCCAACGCAAATCCGAACTGGCCGAACCAGGGCCCCCCCTGGTCATACGAATTTGCTGAGCGCATGACGCCAATCTTGGCCGACATGCACGACAGGGCGGCTGCGAATGCACTGAAAGTCGCTGGGGCGGCTTTCAAGTCTTTGGCGGATGCTGTGACTGCCAAGCTGAACGAGTTCGTGACAGCAGAACAGGCGCGAAGCAACCAGCGCGAAGCAACCGGCCACCTTCTGTGGTGGCGCCAGAGTCTCTACTCGGAAACGGCGGAGAAGCCGTATCGCAAGCTGCCGGCGGCGCTCGTTGCTTGGCACATGGCGCTGGACATGTCCGACCTGCTGCCTGAGGTGTATCCGCCGGCTGTCGAGTCGCTCCTGTTCGAGTCGGTCGACGCCGCAACGGGAGCTCAGGGCGATACTGAACTCACTCTGGGCGAGCTGCTACAGGTGAATGGCGCGACCTCGCAGCTGGCGCAGCTCGGATGGCTAACCGAGCAACGGACCACCGCGTCGAGGACTCTGCTCGTTCAGGCGCTGGCGAACTCCTACGCCGCAGGTAGTCCGGAGGCAGCCAAGCTCGGGGTAGACGCTGAGCTCAAGATGCTGCCGGGCGACTGGGCGATTTGGCTCCTGCGCGAAATCAAAGCGCTCGAGGCTTTGGCGACACCGGATGCAGTCGAGCAGCCCGCGGAGGCGGACGCGTGAGCCGTCAGTGTTCGCATCCCGGGTGTGTTGCCCCCGATGAACTCGGCTGCCAGGTAGGGGAAGGCTCGCTGCAGCAGTGCAAGTTCTGGCTGAGCAGCCGCGACGCGCAGGAGCAAGCTGCGGCAGCTGAGCCTGATGATGGCGCGCGGCTTCCCTGGACAGGCAATGCCATGGGCGCCGGTGCCATCGGCTTTTTAAGTGGCGCGGCGCGCACGCGGCTGGTGGGCGTCTTCGGAGTCGCTCGCAGCGGCAAGACAGCTCTTCTGGGTGCGTGGTACCTGCTCATCGGCCTTGGCATCGGACCCAGAGGCATCTCATTCGCCGGCTCACTGACGCTTGAGGGTTGGGAAAACATCGCGGGCAATCTACGCTGGACCGGCGCCCATGGGCCGTCCTTTCCACCGCACACATCCAGCGGCAGTGGGCGGCACCCCGGGCTGCTGCACCTGGACTTGCAAGTAGACGATGGACGACATGACCTGCTCTTTGCCGACGCGCCTGGCGAGTGGTTCAGCCGATGGTCGGTGCGTCGCGAAGCAGAAGACGCCGTTGGTGCTGCTTGGCTCTCAGGCGCTGCAGACGTTCTCCTGGTAATTGCTGACTCCGAGGAGCTGGCGGGGCAACAGCTCGGGACAGCGCGCGCGAGCCTACAGAGTCTTTTGCGAAGAGTTGGCGCGGAGCGGCGTGGCCGCCCCGTGGCGCTGGTCTGGACCAAGTGCGACGTACAGGTTGATGAACAGATGCGCACGGCGGTGAAGAATGCGGCCGACTTGGCGCTCGGCACGTACGAGACGTTCAGCGTGAGCATGCACGCGGCACCCGGACAAGAGCCGTACAACCGCGGCCAAGGGCTGCTGGAGCTTCTGGATTGGGTCGTCCGAGTTGGCGACGCCACGTTCCCGAAGAAGGCGTTGCCGAATCCGGAACAGGACCTTCTGCAAATCGTTGGAGGCGTCCGTGCCTGAGGCGACCCTGAAAATTGCCTTGTTCGGCGAATCCAACGTAGGCAAGAGCCACTTCGGCGCCCAACTGATTGGCCGCCTGAACGCAGAAACTGGAGCGTTTCGGATGCGCGGCGCAGCTGCGGACCTGGGCGCATTTGAGGAGGTGGCCCAGTCGCTCAGTAGCGGTGTGCCCGGCGCCCATACCTCCGCAGGCACATACACCGAGACACTGCTTCCGGTGCAGTCCGATGGCACGGCCATCGACCTGAACTGGCCTGACTACGCGGGCGAGCAAGTCAGCCAGCTCCTGCAGGAGCGGCGTGTCCCCACCTCATGGCAGCAGCGGGTAGAGACTGCCGATGGCTGGATTCTCATGGTGCGGCCCAAGCACGTGCCGTTGGGCCACGACATCTTCTCCAAGCCGCTTAGCGACTTGCAGGCGTCGCGCTCGGGTGGCACCGCGGAGTGTTCGCCGCAGGCGCGCTTGGTGGAGCTGCTGCAGATGCTGGTGTACACCTCGCGTGCGAGAACCGGAAGACGCAAGCCCGCGCTAGCAGTCCTGCTTTCGTGTTGGGACGAGCTCGAGGAGCCGCAGGGAACCACTCCTCCTGACGTGCTTCGCAAGAACCTGCCGATGCTGGCCGACTACATCAGAAACAACTGGAGCGAGCAGCGCCGAATCGTCCTGGGACTCTCGGCGACGGGAGTCGCGCTCACCAAGGCATCGCCCAACCAGGATTTCATCTACAAGGGTGCTGAAGCGATGGGCTGGGTTGTCGACGCTGACGGCCAGCACTCCCCAGACCTGACGCTGCCCATCGCCAGACTCGCTGCGGCAATCCAGAATTGATGCGAATTCACAAGGCTTGGTACGGCCCCAAGGGCGGGCATGCGCTGCTGCACTGCACAGACCCGAACCTGCAGGGCGTGTTTAGGCAGGCTGCATGGCTCACGGACTTACCGGGCACCGCTCCGGCGGGCCTGGCCTGGGCACCCTACTTTCGCACCGGCATCCAGCAGGACTACTTTGTGCTTGTGCATACGCGGCCGAGCCAAGCCTCGGACAGGGCGGGAATGGTCGATTCGGTCGCCGCATTCGTCCCGCTGAACGAGCTGGCCCAAGTTCCCGACATGAGGGCTCTGGCCGCGAACGTGCGGGAGTCTCACGAAAGTCAGTCACAGCAACCGTTCGACGCAATTGAAATCGCGCGGGAGCCGACGGGCTCGCCGCAGCCAATGCTCCTGAGCATCGCCGACGCGCTCATTGCGGCAGCAACGCGGCCCGTTGTGCATGTTGGCCAGGAGGGGTTCGACGACATCATGCTGGACCTGCTGCAGCTGGTCCCCCCGCAGCTGCGGCGACAGGTCCTATTCAGCCTGAGCTTTGCTCCGGGAGAACCTGGCGAGCCGTTTGCAGTCGCTGCGCCGCGTGAGCTGGCTCC
The DNA here is from genome assembly GCA_018780145.1 of Vitreoscilla sp. GTDB lineage: Bacteria > Pseudomonadota > Gammaproteobacteria > Burkholderiales > Burkholderiaceae_C > Ideonella. The sequence goes on from JADMKA010000089.1 coordinate 15,642, forward strand.
ACGCTTTGCGCCAGCGCAAGTGCTCAAGCCCACTGAGACGGGCCCAACCACGCGCGTGGCGGCTCTCTTGGACATGCCGGAAGGCAGGCCGTTACTGGAGTTCGGAGAGCAAGCAGGCTTTGACTTGCAGTCGCCAGGCGCGCTCGTTCTGTTGGACCGAGCGTTCGAGCTGTGGACGGCTGAGACGAGCGTTGACAACGCAATCACCCTCGTGCGCCTTCTGGCAGCCAAGTCGTCCGACACTCCGATAGCGCGCGAGCTTCGAGCCGCCGCCCTGGAGCGCCTGACGGCAACAGCTGATCAGTGGACACCGGCCGACGTTCTTTCGATGCGCAACCTACCGCTGGAGCGCTTCGATTCCGGCGCGTTGACCCAGGCACTTCAGGATTGGGTAGCACGCAGGGCCGGCAGCGTACGTGCGCCACTGCCTGAGGACCAACAGCTCCTTAGGCAAGCATCTCACGCGGCTGCGCAGCAGGATTGGTGGAACCGGCGCGCGCAGGAAGGGTTTGCGGTTGCGAGCAAGGCATCCCCTGCTGCCGTGAGCTCGCTCGCGTGGGGCACGATGGCGAGCTCGCCGCAGGACATCGAGCCGCTCCTCAGTTTTCTTGACGAGCAGAAGCTTCTGACCTCCCTGTCTGAAAACGCGCCTGCCACTTTGCCAGCTCCAGTTGCTGAATCGTTAGCGCAGGTCAGCGCAATTCGCCAGGCGTGGGGGCTGTGCGGCGCAGCACTAGCAGCTGCGCACGCTCCTGCCAAGGCCCTGAGCGAAGTCCTCAAGCTCGCGACGACCAAGAGTGCGCAGCGGGCGGCTATCGAGTTTGCACTGAAGAAAGCTACCCCGGCCGAACTCGTCGAACTTGCGGTAAGCAGGGACCTTGAAGAGGTGACGGCCCTGGCAGCCAACGCAGTCGTGAGCCGTCCGAGCCTCATTGGTGACTTCGACTGGAGCTCGCCCGTGTGGTTTGACATCCTGCAACTGGTTGCCGACAAGCGCCGCGGCACCGTGGCCGACGTCCCCAATCGCATGAAGGGACTACAAGGCGTCATCGCTGCAGGAGAGAAGTCCAAGCGCGTTTGGGCTCCTCTGGTCAGCACAGGCTTGGCAGACCTCTCCAAGGTGAAGAACCGCGCTGATGCTTGGGCGCTCATACCCAGCGAGCTCCTCAGGGACGTGGTTTCCCTGACCGCCAAGGGCTGGGTCGCCTCACTGCTGGATGGCACGGCGCCGATGGCAGCCCTAGAGGACCCCTTGGGTAGCGAAGTACGCGTGATGCTCCGCGGCTCCAGTGAGCTGGTTACGGTTGCTCAGGAGCACCCCGCGCTCTTCATGAGCGTCGTCAAGGAGGTGCACCCGCACAGCGACCAGGACTGCGTCAGATTGCTCGACTCGTTGTCCGGCGCCGGAACGCGGCTGTCGCCTGGACCAGCTGCGGCCATTGGAGCCCTTATCAGGGAGCGGTTCTGGCGTTCGGCAGCTTCGCGCGCGGCGAGCTTGGCTCGAACGCGCGACGAGTTCCTGGCAGTGTGCAAGGAGTGCCTGAACGTGCTGCCATGGTGGGAGAGCTTCCACTTGTCCCTTCGCATGGGCAAAGCCGTCGAAATCCGACCGGATGAGGCTTGGCAGATGTTCGAGGAAACGCTCACCAAGCTCTATCCTGGCGGTCCTACCGACCAGGAGGTCTGGAGCAGAAGCGGCGGAAACAACGAGGACCTCGATTGGAAGGGAAATGGAGTCGCGCAGTGGCATCGCTGTCTCAAGCAAGTTCGCTCAGGAAGCGGGCCACGTCTCTCGAATCTGCTCGACACCTCGCTGCGCGACTTCGGCGACAACCCGGTATTGCAAGTTCTGCGCGAAAGCCGCGCGTTAGGCTAGGAACGTGAGCAAGTCTTTCCACTTTGGTCGGGCCCTCATCGTCGGAATCGGCGACTACGACACTTTGTCGGACTTGGGTCTAGCTCCTGTTTACGACGCTGACGACGTGGAGAAGTTGCTGGTCAGCCCGAGGCACTGTGGTTACCCCGCAGGCAACGTGCGCGTCCTTCGCAATCGTGAGGTATCGCGCGGTGCAATCATCTCAGGCCTGCAGGGGCTGGCCGCCGACGCCCAGCCTTCTGACACGGTTGTCGTCTACTTTTCGGGACACGGCGCGCAGCGCACGTCGGGTCCAGACGCGGGCACGTACCTGTGCCCACCCGAGTTCGATAGCGACCGACCGCGCGAGACCGGCATTGAGGCGGAGGAACTCTCAGACCTGCTGCAGCAAATCAAGGCCGAACGCCTGCTTGTCCTCATCGACGCATGCCGCTCCGGTGGGGTGGCCCGCATCAAAGCGGAAGGCGGCGAGGACCTGATGAAGTGGGAGTTCGGTGGGGCACGCCTTGACAAACTCGCCGCGGGCAAGGGGCGCGTCATCATCTCGGCAAGCGACTCGCACCAGAACTCCATGATTCTTGGGCGCTATCGAAACAGCGTATTCACCCACTTTGTTCTCAAGGGCCTTCAGGGTGGCGTGGACGACCGCTCGGACGGTCTAATTCACGTCCTGGACCTTTTCCACTATGTCGCACAGAACGTCAGGAAGGAAGTCGGTGACCAGAACCCGGTGCTGACGACCAGAACGCAAGACAACTTCCCGGTCGCCCTGCGCAAAGGCGGCCTTCTCAAATCCGAGGAAGACGTTGACGCGGATGCCAGCGCGCAGGCGTCTGGCACGACGGTGGCCGACCCCAAAGAGGTCGAGGACCTCATGGCGGTCCTTTATCCGCAAGGGCCAACGGACCGCGAGATTTGGTCGCGCGCTGGTGGGGATCCCGCAAGCCTGCGTGCAGCGAGCACTGGGCGTGCCGCTTGGCATGCTGCACTCCGCGCGCTTTCGCTCGGTGGTGGTGGCGCCATCACAATGGATAGCCTGCTGAAAGAAGCAGCAACTGAATACGGGAACAACCCCCAATTGCGCCGATTGCTTGGCGTCTAACGCTCACGCGGCGTAGGCAGGGCGGGTAAGACGTTTTAGTCGTTCAATGTCCGGTATCGGCGACCGCCGTCATTCGCGCGGTTTCACTTGACCGACCGGTCCCAGTCTGATCCTGCCCCTCGGCCACCGATCAAACGCGGCATGCTGCCCGGGGCTACGCCAGCCCACACAGGTGCGACCGTAATCTCAGTTGCCTCGTTCTCCGTCGCCCCCAGGCCGTGGAGCAAGTCGGTGTTCGGACTGAGGCTGTCGCCCACCTTCTGCGGTCCCGAGCATGTCGCGGGTTGACTGAATGCGGGGGTCGGTCCCTAGCCACCTCCCGAGCTGGGCAGCAAGCTCCTTGTCCTCGCGATGCTCCGAGCCGGACAGCGCTTGGTGCACATGCGCCCACGCGGCCAGCGCCTCCAGACGCGAGCGCTTCGCCGATGCCGAATCGCGAATGCCAGGACGGTCGGTCCTAGCCCGACCCTCCTGACTTGCTGCCACCCGCCACCGCGGCGGATGATTGCGCGAGGCACCATGAACGGGCTGCCGCGTGGCCACCGCCTCAATGCCTCGATCACGCAACTCCTGCGCGAACACCTCGCGCCACCGCGCCAGGTCGGCCTTCCTCGGATTCAGCCGCTTTCCTGAAAACCCCTGGGCACGCACCGCCAGGTGCACGTGCGGGTTCGCCTGGTGCTCATGAAGCACCATCGCATAGACGTGCCCGGCAAACTCGCTCTTGGCGACCGCGGCCGCCGCTTCCTTGATGGCCACCGGCGACGTGCCGTCGGGCATCGAAAAGATGATGTGAAACGCCTCCCTCCGGGTTGAGGTCTCTGGCACCGGCGAGTGCCCGCCGATCCGCCACTCGTTCATCACGTCGCGAAGGGCTTCCTTGCCCTGCACAACCTCCCCGCGCTCCGTTTCCATTTCCAGTTTGCCGTGCTTGGCGATGTAGGTCAGATGGGCCCGGATGGCCTTCATGCCGCGGCCGCCGCCGCTGATCTTGACCATGACCTGGATGGCCTTGGGCGTGGCCAGCCGCGCCACACGAACTCGAATGTCGGCGGCGCGCTTGGCCAGGCTGGCGGCGTAGGCGGCCTTCAAGGGATCGGCGCCCTTGGGGGACTTGGTGAACTTGCGCCGGCCGTAGAAGAGGCGGTCGCCCCATTCCACCAGCACGCCGTCGACTTCTTGAGGGGTCATGGCTGCAATGTCCTCCTGGCCCGGCGGGGCCTCTGGGCGGGCCCGAGCTGGGCGATCACGGCGCTGGCCAGGTCGACGTGGCTGCGCGCCGTGGCGACGGCCTTGGCGATTGCCTGGCGCTCCGTGCTGGTGGTCAGGCCTGGTTGGGCGTGCAGCGAGCGGGCGATCTGGTTCAGGTTGCGGGCGAGCCCGGCGAGCTCGTAGGTCGAGCGGCTGAGGGCCTCGATCTCACCAGGGGTCAGGCCGGCGGTGCCGGCGCCTGCGTGCCGGCCCATCGCTTGGCGTTCGATCCAGCGGGCGCGGGTGATGCCTTCGTGGGCGGCGTGGGCCGTGAGGTGCGCGAGGGCGGTGGCTTCGAGGCGCAGGGTGGTTTTGATGAAGACGGGGGGCGATTCGTCATCGGCTGGGATTCCAGTCTGACGGCTCTGGGCCGGTGTCGACGCCGGCGGTGGCGGCCCCGGCACCGCGGATGGGGGATCAGCGAGCCGCCTGGCCAAGGATGCGCGGACCCATTCGGAGACGGTCACGTTGGCTGCTGCAGCGGCGGCCGCAACGTCGCAGCGCATGGCGCCGAGGTCGACGGAGACGAGGCCTTGGGGGCGGGCGCGGGGTTGGGGCATGCGCGAGTTCGTGGGGCGGAAGAGGCGGGTTGGGGGAAGCGTGCGAACGGATGATATATCCACGACGGCGGTTAGCCTATCCTGCACTAAAGCAATCCACTTTCCCCCTTCAGTCACTTGGATCGGTTGACCTACCGTTGAAGTGCGTTGAACGGCCTTGATACGGCGTCTCGGTGCCGTTGATGGCGGTTGGAGCACGTTGAAATGCCGTTGAATCGACTTGAACGCACGTTGAATGCTCTTTCAGAGCAAGTTTCGCTTGTTGACTGGCGTTCAACTCTGGTTAAATTGCACTTCTAGAGCTTTTTTCGTTGTCAAGGTGCCCAACAATGGACGTCGACGAGTTCGAAAGAACGGTGCCGGTGGCGGTTCCAAAGTCGCCGCTGGCGCCGTTCAAGGACCAGCTCTCGCGGCTCCGCAGCGCTGGCTACACGCTCGCGCAGCTGCGCGAGTTCCTGCATCGCAATGACGTGCAGGTGTCCATAGCCGCGATCTCGGCGAGCTTGCGTCGGATGCAGGGCGCTCAGGCCAAGGGGGCTGTCGGTGGTGCGGACTTGTTGCCGGCGCCGCTCAGCGTGCCTCTGGAACCGTCAGTTCAGCCGCCGGCCGGAAGTAGCCTGGCCGGGGATCCCACGGTCACGCGCATCCAGCCAGATCTGGATTCGTTGATCCGCCAAGGCAGAAGGATGAAACGCTCATGAAAGTCGCTGTCGTCAACTTCTCGGGCAATGTGGGCAAGACCACGGTTGCAGCCCACTTGCTCAAGCCCCGGATGGGCGATGCGCCGATCTTCTCGGTGGAGTCGGTGAACCAGGACGCGTCGACCCAAGGGATCGAGGTCGAGCAGATGCGCGGCAAAGCCTTCGGCGTGCTGGTCGAGGAGCTCATGGACCGCGATCGGGCGATCGTCGATGTGGGAGCTTCAAACGTCGAGGAGTTCTTGAAGCTGATGCAGCGCTATGACGGCTCGCACGAGGAGTTCGACTACTTTGTGGTGCCGGTGGTACGGGAGCGTAAGCAGCAGGCCGACACCGTGGCCACGTTGCGCGCCTTGGCCGCACTCGGTGTGCCAGCCTTGAAAATTCGCCTGGTCATGAACAAGTTCGACCCGGATGATTCACTGCAGGACGAGTTCGCCGCCTTCTTCGCTTTGGAAAAGCTGGAGCACGGCTTCACGTTGCGCGAATCCGCCGTGATCCACGAAAACGAGGTCTTCGAGCTGTTGAAGCAGGCCGGGATGTCCCTGGGGCAGGTGACCAACGATCCGGTGAACCACCGGGCCCGCTTGCGTGATCTGCCGCCTGGCGATGAGCGCGAGCAATGCCTGCGTCTGATTGCGCTGCAACGGTTGGCGGTGACGGCGAACCGAAACTTGGACCAGGTCTACGACGCGTTGTTCGAGGGGTGATGAGCACGCGGCCCGCAGCTTCGAGAGCAGCGCGCGAGGCGCTGATGTCGGAGCTGTTCGGCGACGTGGACGCGTTGTTGCGTCGAGTAGAGCAGCTTCCTGCTGTACTCGACGTCGCCGCTCAGCGCCTAGATGTAGCGGCCGCCGACGTTTCCCGATGCTGCGATCAAATGAAGGTGCTGATGGCTGGCCTCCAAGGGTCAGCTCGAGATGAACTCAGCGCCATGTTGTCTCGACGCGCAGCGGACGCCGCTACAACGGCTGCCGAGCAGGCAAGAGACGAGATTCGAATCGCGCTACGCGAAGCGTTGGGGACTGCGCTGCACGAACAAGCCGACTGCCTACTGGAGAGACGGGAACGCGAGCGCCGCCAGGAACTGCGGATCTTAGTGGGGTCGATGGCTCTACTTGCGCTCTGCGCTGCAGCGACTGTGCTCACTGCGGTCACGATGTAATGTTCTTTCGGCAAGCAGGCCGCGTTGACCATGCCACAGGTGGAGCGCAACGGAATGGGCAAGGCGGGCTACCCAGCTCGATCCGCCTTAGCGCTGATCAATGCCCTACCGGGCCGGCTCCTACCGCCGAAGTCTGCCGTCCATCGGACGGCTGGCCGAACCCTAGATGCCACTGAGAACGGCCGACGGGCGAGCCCAGGCCCAAATGCGGCGTGTTACTGCGCTGGTGTCGGCTGAGGCGATGTTCGTGGTGAGAGGTCCGTCGACGAAATGAATTGGAGCTCCTCAACGCTCGGGCCCGCGCTGACGGGGGCCCTGGCCGGGGAGGGTGCCGCTTTCGATTCGGCTTGCCATGTCGGTTCGGACATTCAACGACGCTGATGCGTAGGCAGCGCCAGTCAAGCCGCGCGCTGCCACTTCGCGGGAGAGATCGTCCAGGAGCGCGAAGCGATGGCCTCATCCTGCGTCCATGTTTCCATTCTTGGCGCCCAGGTTGACCTTTTACACTGTACTCGGACCGACCTTGGACATCCTGATCTTGATCTGCCTGCCCTAGGGTCGGGAATTTCGGTTGCCGCCGCTCGCACACCAACTTCGCTCCCAACCATCGTCTTCGTCCCGTGAGAGTTGCCACGACTCCGCCTACGGCGGCTGATCCCACATGACCTCAGCCGTCGTCACCGGTCGCGGGATGGTGGGCGCGCTGGGCTTGATCGTGCTCGGCCTGTCTGGAGTGCTTGTCCCGATGGCGATGTCCGAGACCAGACCACCGTTCTGGATATGGCAATGGATAGGCAGCGCGTCGATTCTGCTGGGCTGTTTGGTAGTTGTGAGTAACGCTCGAGCGGCGACCGAAGAGTCTCGACAAGGCAAGGTCCAAGCGGACGCTGCCCTGGCTGCCGTCAAGTCCGCAGGCGAAGAAGTGCAGAAAACGCTGCAGGTTCGTACTGCGATATTGGGCATGACATCGCACGAATTGAGGACCCCCCTCAGCAAGATCTTGGCGGCCACCGAATTGTTAGAGATCGTTGCGCATGGGGAAGGTGTGGCCGAGGCAACTGCCGAGTTGTATTCGGCCGCAGAAACCATGACCCATCAGCTGACTGACCTTGCCTCATATGCGGAGCTCGCCGGCGCCAAACCACGCCCGCGTACCGAGCAACTGGACCTGCGGAAATGTCTCGCAGAAATCGTGCGCGCAGCGCAGTCAATGACGGATGAGCACAGAGTAACCGTTGAGGTGGACGTGGCACCCGAAGTGCCGTCGACAGTGCGTCTGGATGCCCTGCGGGTTGGCCAGGTCGCAGCCAATCTCATCACCAACGCGGTGAAGTACACAAGGGATGGCAGCGTCATCGTCCGAGCTCGCATGAGTGTGGACGAAGGGAACGCTTTGGAGCTGGTGGTGCAAGACACGGGTCGCGGAATTGCGCCCGGCGAACAGGCGCTGGTTTGGGAGCCGTTCTATCGCTCGCAGTCGGCAACTGAACCCGGGTCAGGTTTGGGCCTGGCTGTCGTGAAGTTGGCGCTGGACAAGTTGGGGGGACGGGTCCGCCTGGACAGTACCCTTGGCCACGGCTCAACTTTCACGGTCAGCCTGCCGATCTCCGCCTAACCAGGCCCGGGGCACTTGCAACGCCATCTGAATTTCGGCGGCAAGCCGCCGCGGGCTGTAGGGCTTCTGGCGCAGCCTCACCTGATAGCGCGCGAGTGTCAACGCAACCGCCGCTTCGGCGGGTGTGCCATCAACTACTAGCTGCCCAGTGTGCAAGAAGATGGGGGTCGTCGGATACAAGCTCTGGCGCAAGCGTGCGATCACGGTGTCCGCAGTGACCCCTGCCAGATCCCAATCGAGCACAAAGGCGTCGTACCTGGTCAGCCTGACGGCCTCCTCAAACGCCGCTACGCTGCTGAACGAACTTGCACCCAATCCGCACGCGCGCAACACCAGACATATCGTCCGCGAAAGTGAAGCGTCATCATCCAGAACCGCGATGGCATGCTCGCCAGCGGGCGGAATTGCCTGGAGCACCGCGAGTGCCTCGCGATCGCAAGTGGCTTGCTGCGTGCTGCTCATCGTGGATCCTCACTGGGAAACCTTTGTGTGGTGTGAGTCTGCTGACAGCGACCGGCTGGCGAAAGTGTCAAGCCTCGCACTTGACATCGTGCAAACAGTTGGATAGTGAACACCGATGGTGAAGCGGGGTCGAGACGACAAACAGACGCGAACCTACAAGTTCGGCGTTCTGCGCGTACTGTCAGGCGAAGAGGCGGCGCTCGCCGAGTTGGACAGCCAGCATGACCTGTGGGAATTGCTATGCGCCGAGGAGGCGCGCAGCCGCAAGCATTTCGACCGGTGGCTCGTAGAGCGGGACCCGGCACTTGGCGAGCTCGATGCCCGGATCAAAGAGGCGACCATCGCACTGGCTGCCCTAGGTCGGCATGACCCCGGTGAAGGCGCCCCCGACTGCAAGGAAACCGCGCGGGCCACGCTTGATCGAATCATCGGTGCCGCGGCCAGCGAGGCACAGACGCGCCGCCACGCCCTCATGGCCAGGGAACACGCGGTAGTAGCCCAAATGCGTTCGGACACCCGTAACCGGCTCTACAACGCAGCCAAGGAAGTCGACCTTTGGTGGTGCCACCGCGAGGCAGTCCTGGCTTGGTTCGAAACAGCGCGCTGGAACGCCATACGAGCCGGCGTCCACGTGTGGCCGAAACGAGGCAACGGGGGAGGCACCCTAAAGGCGCGATTCACGGGCTCCGGCAAACGGATCACCGTGGGCGACCTCTTTGACGGCAAGACGTCCTCTTGCTCGCTTCGAGAGGCGCGCGCGGACGAGCTTGGCCCACGTATGCTCGGCACCAAAGGCGACGGCGGCCGTCGCGTCGCAGTAACGCTTCGCGCTTCCGGCTCGTTCATTGGCGGGCAGACGCAGGTCACCTTCCTGACCACGTTGCACCGCGATTTGCCAAGGGACCTGGTGGTCAAGGAAGCACTACTGACCTGCCGCCCGCTGGCTGGTTCTAGGCCCTTGGCCACTTGGTCCTTCGGGCTCGTGGTGGAAGGTCAGACGCCCCAGAGAGTGCTCGAGCACGGGCACATCGTCGTTGATGTTCTCAGCACCGGACCATGCGCCCCGGTTGATGACAGCTTCGTTGTGGCGAATGCGACATGGGAGACCGAACGGTTTCGGGCGACGATCCCCGTGAAGTGGGCCGAGCGCCTGCAACGCGCGAACGCTGTTGAGGCCAAGCGCGACGCCCTGCAGGCACAGACATTGAGGTGGCTGCAGCAACGCGTAAGAGAGATTTCAGGCCCCGAACATGCCGCGTTCGCCAGTGCCATTGAGAACCTTTTGAGCGCCCCCCTGGGGCGCAGGGACCTGCAGCGCGCGTTCTCTGACCCTGGCCTGCGTGCGGCGACAGAGAGTGCGATGGGATCCGCAAACACGGAGCAGCTCCTGAGAGAAATCGCGGAGATTGTTCGACTGACCGAGCAGGTGGCACACACGCGCGCTGGGTTCGCACGCAGCCGCCAGCATGAGTACAAGGTGTTTGCTGCAAGGGTGGTTGCAATCGCCCGATCGGTTGTGATTCGCTACGACAAGGGCGATGCCGAGCAGTCAAACCGGTGGCTGGTGCCCATCGAAGTGGTGCGAAGTGTCCAGAGCGCCTGTCTTCGCGACGCCGTCCCCTGTGCAATCGAGAGCATGAACTAAGGGGAAAGCGCTGCTATGCTCGCGCTGGCCTGTCCGGTGGCTTGCGAAAACCGGAACGTAAGATTGACTCCGTTCTCGGAGCAACCTTCAGGGGCTTTGAACCTAGCCGTTGGCGGGGTGACCCAAAGCTTCCATGACCGCATCGAGCCACCCGGTTCGATGCACTGCTGTCGCCAGGGCTGGCAGGCACTGAAGTGGGTGCAGTTCCTCGCCTGCGCGCACCAAGACTGCATTGGTGGAAATGCTGGTCAGGTCGCTGATCACTGGTAAGCCAGTCGCGATCTCGGCCCAGCTCCAAGCCACGCCAACCCGGCGACCGGCGGCTTGACTCAGCCACAGTGTCGAGCCGTGACGCAGCCCGTTTTCAGGGGACGGCGTGTTGGCGACCGTTGACAAGACGTGGTCGAAGTGGAGATCGGTGAACTCGACGTCAGTCAGGCGCGCATCGCCATAGCGAACCAGGCGCGCGAACGGCTCAAGAAGGGCCTCGGCCTGCCGCCCAGACATCAAAGCCCGCGCTCCGTTCTACAAAGGAATCCATCCCAGATGGAGAGCCCGCGCGGCGGCCTGGTGCTTGCCCGCACACCCGAGTTTGGTAGCAGCGAGGTGACCGTACTTCGCAACCGAGGCCTCCGTCATATTCAAGAGCTTGCCAACTTCGTTCGCCGTTTTGCCGGCGAGGGTCCATTGGAGCACTTGAACCTCATCCTGTGTGAGCGGTGATTCATCAAGGGACGCGCCTTCACTGCGCACCCAGGCTGCCTCATGAAGGTGAATCGCGAACAGCTGCACTTGTGCGATGACTGGAGTCAGCGAAGCCGCGTCGCGGCGAATCGATCGGTCCACGTCGAAGCTGACGATGAAATTCCGCCCGTGCGGGAGTCGCAGCGCGAGGCAGACCCCTTGCTCCAGGCCGTATTCCGACATCGCGACGTACAGCTCTCCTTGACCTGCATGTTGGTACAGCGCGGCGTCCCAGACGCCGAGTAAGGAAGTACGTGTGACGTGCTTCAGGACCACATCGAGCGTTGGCCCAGGCCGCTCGTGGACGAGACTGGGTGCATGCTCCTCGAACACCTGGAGCTCGATGCCTTGGAAGGACGTCGATCCGGGCTGCTCCTCCACGGCAACCGCTGTGCCCCAGCGAAACCCGAACTCCTTGATGGCCAAGTTAAAGGTATCGGCGATCTCGCGCTCAGTTGTTGAACGCCCCAACGAGTCCAGTAGATTCAGAATGCTCAGGCTCATCGCCTTCGAGGGCCCATCGTGAAGTCGTCGTTGATACCCGACCCGTGGCGCAGCTGCTGCGGCCAGGAACTCACCCGCTAGTCGAACGGCTTCTGCCAGTGGCTTTCGACGCTCCTGGCCCCATGGCATATCGGTCTGCGGGTGAGTCGGAAGTGGGCGCATGCCGATCGGCGACAAAAAAGTGGGTGCTGGCAGCGATGAACGTCGCCAGCACCCGGTAAGTCAACCAACTTAGACCCAAAGGCCGCATCACTTGGATGCCACCTAGCCAAGCCAGACGCTGGTTGTGGAGGGATTCTGAAACGCTTGTCCTGGGCAAATTGGGCCAGTCGACATGACGCATCGACTGGCGCGGATGGCGTGGATGCTTCGCTACGGATTGATGAGGGGTGGTGCCGAGAAATCGTTACGACTGACGATGTCAGCCGCCTGCGTACGGAAAACCGCAACGGGCCATCAAGTCGCAGAAAAATTCAAACATGGGGTGCTCCTGGTAGGTGCTGTAGGGTCTCTCGCGCTGAATGAGATTTCAGCAGAACGAGGCTACTTGCGAACCTACAAACCCTTGTAGGGTCGGCACACCAAGATGCGATAGTTACAACCAGCAACCCTTCGAGGGTGGGGCAATGAGCGTGCCCTACTGCTTGATAAGTCCCAGCGAAATGGCCTTCAACACCGCGACTTGCTTCGAGGACGCATCGAGCTTCCTGAAGATGTTGCGCAGGTGAAAGTTGACTGTGTGCTCACTCATGCCGAGCAGCTGCCCAGTCGCCCACGCCGACTTGCCTTCCATCGATCGCAGAAGCACCTCACGTTCACGCGGGGTGAGAGTAGGCGCAGGTGTCTTCGGGGGCTCTGGAGTAAGGAGACGTTGCGCGGCGTCTTGGCAATGGACCGCAAGGAGCTGGAGATCTGCCAGCATGCGAGTGATCTTTTGCTCGCTGCGCGGAAGCGGGCGCTCCCGATCAAGGCCCAGAAGAAATTGCTTGTTTCCTGGCAGGCGAAGCGCCACTGAAATCCCAGTTCGATACCCATAGGGCGCGGCGCGCTCCCACAGCTCCGGAGCCCCGGCCTGAACGTAGAACTTTTGGTCGTAGAGAAACGGCAGCCCGTGGGTCCGCAACTGGGTAAGGACCGGGTCCTTCTTCGAAATGTCCTTGTCAGCCGACAGCGAGGCAAAGTCCTCGGGTCTATTGCCCACATACAGGAAGTCTGTCTCACTACCTGGCCTTTCGACCACAAGTACCGATGAGACCAGGCCGAAATCCATCGCGTGTGCGAAATCAATGAGTCGGCGGCGGAAGGTCGTTTTGTCCGCTGACTGACTTACGTCAAAAAAGTTCTGCAGCTGCATCTGACCCTCCGCGCGCCTCTGATCTGGTCCGGTGCGCGCTGACCCCTACACCTACCAAGGTTGGCGGGTTGAACCGGGACGGAACGCAGCGGAAACTGCAGCGTACCGCAAACAACATGGGAGCATCCTATGGGGCAACAAGCAATGACAACGATTGGAATGTGGCGGCCTGTGCAGAAGCACTTGGCAGAATGGGCAGACGTGGCTTCACAATTTCGGCAACTTCAGGTGGTACAGCAACCACGCGAAGGCTTGAGCGTGGCCCGTCAAGGGCAAGTCATCTGGGGCTGCTCTGTCGGGGACTCGCCTGTCGCCCTCGGTTGGGACTGGGCCGAAATCCGCAGCGGCGTCGTTGTACTGGCCTGCCCGATGAACGTGTTCTCGAACGTCACCCTGTTGTCCGCAGACGGCACGAGTCTGGATCAGGGCAAATCGCTTCTCGAGCTGAACAACACAATTCATGAGCTTGACTGGCAACGTGCCGTCTGCTCTGAATTGTTCTGGCCGCGCGCACTTCCGGCGCGGTTTGCCGAACGGACAGCTAAGAGCGGCGTTGCGCGTCGTCGTGCCGGGTCGATCGATGCGGAGCATCGCCTGGCCGCCTGAAGCAATTCATGGCTTGAACACACGCGGGATTGCCCTCGTGGCAGGTTGGTGCGGTTGGTCGTCGCGACGCCACACCCAAAGCGCTACAGGGGCAGCATCGGTCCACAATCCGCGCCGTGAGGCCTTGGCCTCACGCTCAAACGCCTTGATGGCCGGGTCCGTCAGGTACTTGGCGCAGGGTGTCGCCATCCGTGATGGCGATGACGAAGCAAAGGAGAAGCACACTCATTGGCCGGAGTGTCGTCCATGCACCCATCCTGTGTTAGGAAACGGATACTCAAATCGCCCACACACCGGGTGATTCTCCGCTAAGCTAATGCGTCGCCGATGAGGATGAAGCGATGACGAGCACGATGTTGCGGGAAGAGTTTCAAACCGTCTTGGCGGCCACCTCTGTCGAGGATTTCCGGGGCCAGCTCGTCCGCTACGCACACCAAGCTGGATTCGAGTTCGTGGGAGGCATGCTCGTCATAGATCACGATGGAGGTCGGTCCGACTTCATCAATGTTGACAACATGCCCGAAGCCTATCGAAATGGGGCGGGTTGCCTTGCGTCGAACTATCGACGTGATCCCTTGATGCAGCATTGCAAGCGCAGCTCCTTGCCGATCGTCTGGGATCAGTCCACCTATGTGCGCGATGGCGCCGCTGATTTGTGGGAAGACCAAGCCGCATACGGCTACCGCTCGGGAATGGCGGTCACCCTCCATTTGCCTCTGGGCATCCACTTCATGATGGGGCTCGACTGCAACCGGCATGGCCAGATTTCGGACCCGGAGCTCCGGGCACGTGTGGCCGACCTGCAGTTGTATGCAACTCATGCCTGCGAGACCGCTCAGCGGCTTTTCGGTGTGCACAAGCCCGAACACGATCCCATGTGCGCGCTGAGTACGCGCGAGGTTGAAGCACTGAAATGGACTATGGAAGGGAAGACGGCTTGGGAGGTTGGGATGCTCCTGAATGTCGCTGAGCGAACTGCGAACAAGCATCTTCAGAACGCCATGCAGAAGCTGGATGCACTGACCAAGCATCAAGCGGCACTGAAGGCCTTGCGATTGGGACTACTGAGCCTGTAGGGCGTCTCTCCCAGTACCGCTGTGTCCGCATTTGCAGCGACACAATGTCTGCACGGCGAGGCATCGCGCAGGCCCAGCCATTGGATTGCGCCCACCGGTAACGCGCTCAAGGCGCGGCCGCGTTCCGCCCCATAAGAAAAGCCCGCGACCATCGCTGGCGGCGGGCTCGACTCCCGGACATCACGTCGCTCGTGGCGACCCGAAGACGGACTCTCTGCGCTGGGTGACGGGTTCCCGTGGACTGTCGTCCAACTCCGCCCAATGGTGCGGTCGGTTTTGCGCGTTGAAGTCGTCACTATAACCGCGCCATATGGCAGCCACGTGTCAGGACACACGTGCCCGCGAAACCATCCTGCCCTCGGCCCTCGCGGCCCACGGGCGTGCTGACCCCCAACCTGCTGCTCGAGGTCAACGATGACGCACCGGCTGCCTCCAAGGCGACCCTGCTGGTGGCCCACTGCCCGGGCGACACGGCCGCCCAGGCCGCCTGTGGTGCCGCCAAGGCCCGCCGATCAATAGCCTCGCCAACTCCGTCACCGCCGTGACCAAGCTGTCGATCGGACCGCTGGGCAGTTCCAAGCGGGCCAGCCCTCCGCAGTTCCCGGATCCGCTGCTGGGGTGATCTCGGTTTCGGTGTAATTCGTAGCGGTAGCCCACCCGGGTAAACCCGGCACGGCGTTTCCGCTCGCCACCGTCATAGTTCCAGCCCCGCGCCGCTGCGTCTCGCCGGAGCCCTGACGTGCCGAGTTTCCATCTGCGGTTCGTTGGCCAAACCTCGCTGCCCAAGTCCATCTCGCAGGCGGACGTGGACGAGGCGTTCAGCCTCAGCGCCAAGGACGTCGTCGACGTCCGAGAGAAGTTCAGAAGCGCGCGGCTCGGCGCCGCTCTCCAACTCGTCTTCGTCCGTGCCACCGGCCGATCGCTCGACGCGGTATCCGGTGTCCCGCGCGTGCTGCTGCAATCGCTGTGCACGGCCCTGGGTCTCAACGAGACTGCCATCGCGTCTTTGAGATCGCTGTACAAGCGACCAGCGACGCGGTTTGCACACCAACGCTGGGCACGGGAGTACTGCGGGTTCTCACCCGCCGAAGAGACTGCGTTCGCTGAGCTTCGAAGCGCGCTGGTCACCCTTGCCGGCTCGGCATCGTCGGTCGATGACCTGGTCAAGCAGACCGAACTCTGGCTGTTCTGCAACAAGTATCTGCTGCCTGGCGATCGCGCACTGCGCGACATCGCCCGCGAGGCGTTCTCGACGCAGGAGCGCAGTGCCCTCGAGATCGTGCGCCGACAGATCCCGGAGCGCGAACTTCGTGCAGCCATCACGAGGCTTCTCTCCAAGCGCAAGGGGCGCACGGGAGGAACGATGCTCGAGTGGTTGCGCACCCCGCCGGCCAAGCACGGGCAGGCGACGCTGAGCGCGACAACGCAGAAGGTCACGTACCTGAAGGCGCTGGGCGTGCACCAGTGGGACCTGTCCGCGATTCCCTCGGCGCGACTGCAAGCCTATGCCCAAGCCATCATCAACCGGCCACCGTTCGACACCGAGCGGCTGAGCGAGAACACCAAGGATCTGGAGGTCGCCTGCTTTCTCGTCGCCACATTGCTGGAGCTGACCGATGCGACGGCTGAACTTGCCGGGCGTCGGGTGTGTGATTTCATCCGGCGTGCCGCGGGTCACGTGCAAGAGAAGCAGGCCCGCAGCGCGATCGATCTGCGCCAGGAGCGCGAACAGATCAGGACAGTGCTCTACAAAGAGGGTCCAACCGCGGAGCAGAAAATTGCCGCGCTGAAAGCACTGATTGCGCCGGAGAGCCAGGGCGACTGCAGTCGCGCCGCGCTCGTTCGTGGCGCGCTTGTTGAAGATGGGCGCAACATCACGGCGCTGCTGAACGCGGTTACCGTTCTCGAGTTGCACGGCGACGACACTGATCGGGCGATAAGGCAGGTCAAGACACTGCGGGAGCTCGCGCGGCACGGCGCCACCCAGTTGCCAAAGGACTTCGACTTGTCGGTGGCCGATCCTGTGTGGCACGATCTGTTGAGGGTGCCGGATCGCGGAAAGGCGCTCGCCGCGTTGAGGGCCTGCGCCGTTACCTCCATCCGCAAAGGCCTGAAGGGCGGCCGGCTGTGGCTCGCGCACAGCCGCAAACACCGGGATCGCGAAGACATGCTGATCCCGCCCACCGAGTGGCAGGCCAAGCGCCAGAGCTTGGTCAGTGCACTGAGCCTGACGGCGGAGCCGAAGAAGTACCTCGAACGGCTTCACACGAAGCTCAACGACTGCCTGGCAGCGCTGGCCCAAGCGGTCACCGAAGGCCGGGTGACGATCGATGCCGAGGGCCGCATGCATCTGCCTGCTCTGCATGCCGCAGACATCGACGCCGAGGCCGCGCGCAGCCGGGACGCGATGTTCGGCATCATCGGCCCGGTTCAGTTCGGCGACATGCTCGTCCAGGTCGACTCCCGGTCGAACTTCAGCGAGGCGATCCTCGGCCGCCGCGCGAATTCCGTGCAGGAGCTTGTCGCGGCGTACGGAGCGCTGCTGGCGCACGGCACGGAGAACGATGCCAAGGGCGTCGCTGCGATGGTGCCGGGCTTGGAGGTGTCTCACATCACCGCGGCGATGCGCACGATAGAAGCGACCGGTCGTCTGCGGCGGGCCAACGAACGCGTCGTGGCTTTTCAGCAGTCGTTTGCGATCGCGCTCAGTTGGGGCAACGGCGAAAGAGCCTCTGCGGACGCCATGTCGCTGGACGCCTCGCGGCACCTTTACACCGCCCGCCTCGACCCGCGACGCAAGAGCCCTGCGATGGGGGTCTATACGCACTACCTGGATTCGTATGGCCTGTTCTATGACCAGCCCATTGTGCTGAACGAGCGCCAAGCAGCCGCGGCTGTCCACGGCGTGGAGGCGCACAACGCCACGCGCAGCGAGGACCGTCTCCGGCTGGCGCTGCTGGCCGTTGACACGCACGGCTATACGAACGCCGCCATGGCCGTGGCCAAGCTGCTGGGCTTCGACCTGTGCGTGCGCCTGCGCAACCTTTCCGAGCGGATGCTGTACTTGCCGGCGTGCATCGTGCTGCCTGACGCGCTCGCGCAGCTGAAGATCGGCCGCGTCAGCGAGCGCAAGATCAAGACAGGCTGGGACGAATTGCTGCGCCTGATTGCCTCGATCCGCGGCGGCCGGCTGACGGCCAAGGAAGCGTTGGACAAGCTCGGCAGCGCCGCCAAGGGCGATGCGCTGCACGCAGCGGCCGACGAACTCGGCAAGCTGTTGCGCACCATCTTCCTCTGCGACTATTTCACCAAGCCCGACTTCCGCCGGGAACTCCACACGCTGCTGAACCGTGGTGAGTCCGCGCACCAGCTTCAGCGCGCCGTCTACCACGGCCGGATCGCTCCGGAGCGTGGCCGGCGTGGCGACGAGATGCGAGCCATCTCCGGCGCGCACGCGCTGCTGACCAACGTCGTCATCGCCTGGAACACGATGAAGATGCAGGAGGTGGTCGACCGCTGGCGCGTCCGGAGGCACCCGATCCGTGACGACTGGCTGCGCCGCATGGGGCCGGTGCACTTCGGGCACATCAACTTCAGGGGCACCATCGCGTTCAAGATCGCCGAGTTCATCGATGCCCTCGTTCAACGCTCCACGCCACAGCGAGCCGGGACGACCAGATAGACCGGCCCATGGAATCGCTGCCGTTCATTGCCTACCGCTGCGATTTGCACGCGGACCGTGAGTGCCTGAGCACTTGGTGCAGCGTAAGTCGTTGATTGATCGGGGACGGAGCGCACGCTACCGCTACGATTTGCACGCATCCCAAAGCGAGCGGCGTCGATCTGGCGGCCGCGAACCCAGAACGGTCAGTCGTGATTCCAGCAGCTGCCACCAGCGGTCGTTTAGAGGGCTGAGATGAAGGGGAAGCGGTCGCTCGCGCCGCGGCATGCGCGACGTTCTCTGCACGCCTCCCTTGAGAGGGAAGGCGCGCCAGGCAAAAAGGCGACAGGACCATCGTAACAGATAGTAACCTTCATTGCCGACCAAAAGAAGAGCGGCCTAACATCAAAAATAGGACTGCTCGCAAGCGTAATTGCCTGGGCGAAGTTGCGGAAACGCCGTGAGGCGTCAAGCGCACATTGGGCTTCCCGGCTGGCTGGAGTTAATTTTTCCAGGGAGGGAATATGTCCGAGCGTCGCGCGGTATGCGTTTTGCGCCGACACGTAGCGGTCCGCGAAATAGTGCAATTGGGACGCGTCGACTGGCGCATTCGCGGGCGATATCGCCCGATACGGAGCGCCCACGCTCTGACTGCGAATAAGCCAGTCACGTCAGACAACAACGTTTGCCCGGGGCCGCCCGTTCCTGGATTAGGGATCTCCGCGTCGCCACGCGAGTACGGCCTAGGCGACAGGCACGAAGCAGCCATCACAAGCCAAACTGCGCGATCGCCGCCCGTCTAGCGATGAAGGGTGATCAAGCGCTATCCGGCGTGATCAACGATTCAGCGCGTTGACCCGCTCTTGTTCAACGGCAAGAAAGAGGGAATTCTCGTGAGCGACCCCATAGAAGTTTTTCGAGACTATCTTGGCTTTAGTCCACTTGGCGGCGTGGTCTTGGTAAACAGTAGCGACTTGCCGGGTGACATCCCGACAAAGGTCGCAGAGGTCAACCCGCCCGATCCACCCCCTGACGGCTCGCCGGCCGGTAGAGGCAGGCTGGTATATCTGCCGTCCGGACGCCTTACTACCCCGGAGCTGGATTTATCCCAAGGGCAGAGCTTGTGTGGCGTTAAGGGGTCCACCATCCTCACGCTTGAAAGCGACGCCACGCTAACGAAACGCGATGTCAGTGGCGTTGGCGCGTACATCACTATCCGCGATGACTATTACGCCGAGGGAGGGATTGCTGGCCAAGGAGTTATCGAGGATCTGGACATCGACGCCAAGAATCTGGACACAGCAACCGGCACCGGTGTGACAAAATTCTATGGGTTATATGCTCCGCCGCGAGACCCGGACCCCGACCACCATGCGAACCTGCATACCATTCGCAATGCGGCCGTCTACAACGCCAAGGACAACGGGATCCATTTTGACCTCGGCAATGATAAGTTGGTGTGCGATAGGATCCGCCAAGAAGGTGCCGGCGGAGTCGGCATTTACTTGGCAGGCGGCGATGTGAAGGCTAGGGCCGTTGGATCTGCTTCTGTTGGCACTGCGCTATACGTCAGTGGCGCCGCAGTGGAAATTGACCAATTCGACCTTTGGCGTAGCATAGACGCCAATGTGGATCAACCCACACTGGACATCGTTGGTGGCGCTAACGGCTGTGTGATCAAGAGCGGCACCGTCGAGGGGTGGACGCGGTTCATTGGGAAGAATGAGGGTGAGGACCCCCCTCCTCCATTCGATCCGGAAAGCCCTGCCGCCAGCCACTATCTCAACAGCAAGGCTCAGTTCGCCTTTGTCCACTTTAAATACAGCAAGGACTTATTGCGAGCAGACCCCGATCCGACGTGCTACTTCGAAGCGCAGTCAGCAGACTTGGTAGAGCTGATTTCGTGCAAATTTGGAGTTAGTGGTACTGAAAAGCCCAATGCCGGGCACACGTACGACTACCTAATCATGATTACCAACTCAAGCAACGATGCTAGCCGAAACGGATTGGTGAAGATATCCGGCGGTTCCGGGATGCTGCGTTATCTGGGCAGAGTAGATGGCAATCGAAATAGGATGTACATTGATGCTCTCAAGCACATTTGCAATGTGCCTAAGCGTCTGCTATTTGACTGGGGCCGAATGGGAACGGTCGAAATAGTCCCAAACTGGGCAGTAGACTCTAGTGATCCAATGATCCGCACCCATCTGCGCTGCGACGGAACGCAATACAACAAAGTGGACCAGCCATTTGGCTATTTGAATGTCGGGGCGTATCGAGGCGCCAATGTCACTCTGGACGATGGCATTGGGACATTTGATATGCCGAGGTTGCCAATAGTCTCAAGCGACTGCGTATTTGCAATTCGCGCCATTCCATAATTCATTTAGAAAGACAGCCATGGCAGATTTTCAACTCGCCTCTGCGCTTTTCGCTAGTGAGTCGGTTATTCGGGGGACCATTGGTCTGTATCCCAATCAGCGTGCCTACGCATCAGATCAAAATGGCGCAGAAATGTTTTGGGACGATACAAATGACAAGTGGCTTTGGGCGACCCACGCACAAAGCATTTTTCGCTGGTATGCCGATGTCAATTCTACGTCATCCACCGCCGTTCAGGAGCTAAAAACTTATCCTAGCCTACCGATTTTGGCTAGCGAAGATTCGCTCAAGATATCGGCCCTTTTTACACTCGGCGCCGCCGCCACCAAGATATTGCTCAAGTTCGGTCCTGCCGTGTCGCTCGTTGATGCGTATTCCATGACCGTGAATGCCACCGGTGACCTTGGCCTCAACTTGGAGGCCGAAATGCGCAACTATGGAGACGCTTCCCACCAGAAGTGGTCGACTCCAGATCGACGTGTTTTAGGCGTTGTCAGTAATGGCAGCGGTCCAACGCTCACCACAAAAAATACAGGCATTACGGGAAATACACTTGGCATTTACTGCGACAAAGTCGCATCGGGTGATGTCGTCGTGATGAACTGGTTTGAAGTATCAGTCTGCGGCGGCGGGATTCCGTGATTCCACTTTCGCGCTTCGGAGGCTCAACTTGGGGGGTGGTCTCCATCGCCTAGGAGG
The DNA here is from genome assembly GCA_018780145.1 of Vitreoscilla sp. GTDB lineage: Bacteria > Pseudomonadota > Gammaproteobacteria > Burkholderiales > Burkholderiaceae_C > Ideonella. The sequence goes on from JADMKA010000089.1 coordinate 37,042, forward strand.
CGTGTAATTGCATTCCTGCGAACTTTGTCCATCCGACGAAGCCGCTGCCTCTGGGAGACATACATGACAGTCTACTTTCGTGCGGTTTTCGCTGCAACGTGCGCCGCTGCCGCCATTGCGATGCCCGCGACGGCAGGTACCGGCCGCATCACGCTCAACGACACCGGTATGACGCAATGCATTGACCACCACAAGGATTGGTCCTCGGATTGCACCAAGAGCCGACAGGATGCCGCCGACGGGCGCGACGCGGATGTCAACATTCCGGACGATGGTGCAGCGGGATTCAGCTTTCAAAAGGTCTGTCGGTCCGGCCAGATGGCAGGGGATGGAAGTTGCCCTGTCGATCCGCCCCTCGGCAGCGGACCTGACGACTGGGGCTGCGTCTATGACAACGTCACCCAACTGACGTGGGAGGCCAAGACTGATGACAGCGGGATGCATGACTACCAGCGCTTCTACACCAACAAGGGCGAGAAGGCCCGTGGTGACAGCTCCGATGTTGCCTGGCTGGTCGACGCTACAAACGCCGAGACTCTGTGCGGTGCAACAAACTGGCGCTTGCCGGGTGTACTGGAACTCCAGTCAATCGTTGCCTATGGCAACGGCGCCCCCGGCATGCCATATCCTTGGATTGATCCCACCTTCTTCATTTACACGTTGGGCGGTCATGCTTGGACGAGTGTCGAGGACGTTCACGAGCACAGATTTGTTTGGTATGTCCATTTCGGCAATGGCCGCGTTAGCTCCGATGCCCGCTTCAAACCCTATGGGGTTCGCCTCGTGCATAACCTCACCGCACAAGGCCAGGCGTCGCTGGGCAAGGCTCGATTTATCCCTTCGCCAGACGGCACGGAAGTGACGGATATCATGACTGGCTTGGCGTGGCGACGCTGCGCGGAGGGCATGGCTTGGAACAACGATGCACAGACCTGCGACGGCCTTGCGACCTTGTTTGACTGGCAGGACGCACTGGACCACGCCCGAGCTAATCACGAGGGTGGATGGCGCATACCTAACATCAAGGAACTCTTAAGCCTTGCCAATCACAAGAAGAGGCACCAAACTCTCGATGAGTTAGCTTTTCCGAATTCACCGCTTAGCTTCCTTTCTTCGACAGCGGTCGATAGTAATGGGGACGTGTTCGTGAAGTACGTTGGATTCACTAAAGGCTCTGTTGAAGAACGGGCCGCCTACAACAACAACGCGCCCCTACCACTGCGCTTTGTACGCCGCGGCCGCGAATGAACCCTGATGGCGCCGCCTTTAGGCTGAGGGCTTCTCCAGCAAGGCAAGGGCTTTAGCCCTTGCCTTTGGTCCGAGCGCAAGCCGCGGCGGCGCATCTTCCTCGAGCGGCGCGGTCTCAAGCTGAGACTGGCAGGCGTTGCCGAGAAGGTGCTATTGCGATAAGTCTTCTTATCGCAATAGGCATATTTTCTGCCTAAACTGGCGACCATGAAAACGCGCCTGTCCTCGCCGGCAGAAGAGGTCGAAGCTGGAGGCCTTCCGGATGCAGCATCGCTGGCTGCATTGCGCGGCTGGTACGAAGGGCTCTCCACCCGGGAGGCCGTTGTCCGATACCTCGGGCACACCAAGGCCGACGGCCAGTCTTCGCGCAGCATGCTTGGCGTCATTCGGCGCCAGCTGATCTTGCTGGCCAGGCGTAGGCACCGAGAGGATCTCGCCGCGCTGTTCGACCACCCGCTATCCGAGCGAAGCAAGCATGCCCATGCCGTGACACGCGCGATCGCGCTACTGCCGTCATTGCCGACGCCCGAACCTCTGATTGGCGATGACATCGCGCAGTGGCTGGAGCCGCGCGCAGTGCGCGCGCTGCTGGCCCAAGGCATCAGGACGCTCGCCGCGTTGACAGTCCGAATTCCGCGTCGGCGCCGGTGGTGGGCAGCAATTCCCGGTCTGGGCTCCGCGGGTGCTCGGCGCATTGAGGTCTTCTTCGCCAAGCACCCGCAGCTCACTGATCGTGCGCGAGCGCTGGTCATGACCGACGCGCCGCAGAGCATCCTGCCCTGGGAGCGCCTCGCTGTTCCAGATGAGGTCGACGGGTCGCGCGGGACGTTTCGGGCGCCGCGATCGACGTGCACTCTGGGCGCGACCAATGACTACGAGGCCGTGCAGGCCTGGCTTGCGCTCCACGAGTCGGGAGCCACGCAACGCGCGTACCGCAAGGAGGCGGAGCGGCTGATCCTGTGGGCCATCATCGAGCGTGGACGCGCACTGTCGTCGCTGACCACGGAGGACGCGGTGGCATACCGTGCCTTCCTTCGCCATCCCGCGCCACGCGGCCGCTGGGTCGGTCCGCCGCGCCCGCGCTCGTCGCCAGAATGGCGGCCGTTCGCTGGTGGCCTCTCGGCGCGCTCGGTGGCCTACTCCCTCTCGGTCCTGGGCGCCATGTACCGCTGGCTCATGCAGCAGCGCTACGTGCTCGCCAACCCTTTCGCCGGCATCAAGGTGCGCGGTGCGGCCCGTGTGTCGTCCCTGCCCGCCTCGAGGGTGTTCGCAGAAGGCGAGTGGTCGATGATCCAGACCGTGGCTGAGGGCTTGGAGTGGTCCTATGGCTGGGAGCCGGCCGCCGCCCAGCGGTTGCGCTTCTTGGTCGACTTCGCCTACGCGACGGGCCTGCGCGCCAGCGAGCTCGTGGGCGCCACGCTCGGCATGATCGAGGTGGATGCCGAAGGTGACCATTGGCTGCACCTCGTTGGCAAGGGGAGCAAGGCCGGCAAGGTCGCCCTGCCGCCACTGGCGCGCGCCGCCCTCGATCGCTACTTGGTCCAGCGCGGATTGCCGACGACACCGACGCGGTGGCAGCGGTCGACGCCGCTGGTGGGTAGCCTCGAACAGAACAGCGCGGCGGGGATCACGGCGACCCGGCTGGGGGCGATCACGAAGCGATTCTTTGCGCAAGTCGCGGAACTCATCCAGGACCAGAACCCGTCGACTGCGGAGAAGCTGCGGCGCGCCAGTCCCCATTGGATGCGTCACACGCACGCCACGCATGCGCTGGCGCGCGGCGCTGAGCTCACGACCGTGCGCGACAACCTGCGGCATGCGTCGCTGTCGACCACATCGATCTATTTGCACGGGGAAGAGGTCAAACGGGCGCGGCAGCTTGGGAAGGCGTTTGCTGCGCGGTGACGTCGAGCCCTGCGTGGCATTTCCCAATAGCGCGAAGGCGAGAGAGCGTTTGTGCAGCAGGCTGTTGCACAAATGTCGGGTACGCCTGCATGCTTCCTATCTCAGGCAATGCCTGCCGGGTTTACCCCCAGGCGCTACCGCTACGACTTGCACCGAAACCGAGATCACCCCCTGCTGGCCGTCTCGGACCACTGTCCGCTGGTCGCCGACATGGAACTCTGACGGGCCGCATCCACCCCCAAAAGCAACTTGAGCCGGAGGCAAATTGGCATAATCTGCCAATCGCGGCCCAGCGAGCCCGCTCGCGCACTTTCGGAGTCCACACCATGCCGACACGCAACGTCGTTCTGAGCGACCATCAACAAGCGCTGGTAGAGGCCCTCGTGCAATCCGGTCGCTACCAGAACGCCAGCGAGGTACTGCGCGAGGGACTGCGCCTCATTGAGGAACGCGAACGCATCGGCGAGGCCAAGCTGCACGCCTTGAAGCAAGCGGCACGGCAGGGCTGGGCAGATGTCTCCTCAGGGCGATACGCCGATGTGGGCGACGACCAGCTTGAGGAGTTCATTGGGCAACTAGGTCGCCGTGCTGCTCAGCTGGCCAAGTCCGCGAGTTGATGCTTCGTTATCGGCTGTCGGCCGCTGCCCAGGCCGATGTCATCAACATCCTCGCTTGGACGCACGAGCAATTCGGCGAGGCCGCCCGACTTCGCTACGAGAGCCTGATCGTCGCAGCACTTCGAGACGTGGCGACACAGCCTGACCGGCCGGGCAGCATCGCGCGGGTCGAACTCGGCAAGGGTGTGAGATCGTGGCACCTGCGGCTGAGCCGGGATCACGTGGCAACGGGTTTGGAGATGGTCCGCCGGCCGCGCCACTTTTTGGTTTACCGAGTTGAACCCTCCCTTCTCGTGATCGGCCGGGTGCTGCACGACGCCATGGAGCTGGAGCAGCACTTGGACACCGATACGACCTGGGAATAGATGCAAGCGCACGATGGCGGCCTCTTGATCGAAGCAAGCTTGGCAAGGGCGCTGCTTCAGCCGCTGGCGTTTGAAGAGCCGCCTGTGGCCATTGATTCCAGATAGCCAACAGAGAACCGCCACGGCCCGCCAGGACCTGCCTTCGCGGAAGGCGCCATTGCAATCGAGGCGTCAGCCCTGCGCTGACCTCAGTCGAAGCCACATCTGCCGGACCACCGACTCCGACTGACCGAGCAGAACAGCGCACCGCCACACCAGCATGTCCCTCGCCGGCGACGGCGGCACCAGGCGCCAGACCTGCCCCAACTGCGCCGCGCACCGGGCTCGACCTTCAGCGATGGTCAGGTCGCAGCCGTCACCAGCGCACTGGGCCGCAAACACTTCGAACGCCACGGCCTGGCGAACAGAACGCCACAGGGCAGCCGGGCCCTCGGACTGCAGCAGGCTGGCCGGGTCCTGGCCCGGCGGCAGCATCGCGAAAGCGAAGCGCCGCCCGGCACTGGCGAACGGCGCCACCAGATGCAACGCACGCCGAGCAGCCAGGCGACCCGCTTCGTCGGCATCGAAGCAGAACACCAGACGGGGTGCCAGCGCCAGCAAAGACTGGACCTGATGGACGGACAGCGCCGTACCCAGCGAGCCCACGGCCACCTCCAGCCCGGCCTGCACCGACAGCAGCACATCCAGGTAGCCTTCCATCACCACGGCGAAGCCGTGCTGTCGAATGGCGTGCTGGGCCTCATGCAAGCCGTACAGCAGCTCACGTTTCCGAAAGCACGACCCCTCGGGCGAGTTGAGGTACTTCACCATCCCGGGGCCACGGTCACCAACCGCGCGGGCCCCGAAGCCGGCCACCTGGCCCTCCAGATCCCGGATCGGGAACATCAGCCGATCCCGAAATCGATCGAAGCCCCCTGCCCTCCTTCCGCCGGGATGCGGCACCACCAGCCCCGACGCCGCGATCTCGTCCTCCCCATAACCTCCCAGCACCTCGCCCAGATCGCGCCAGGCGCTGCACGCGTAGCCGAGCTCGAAACGCTGAGCCACGACGTAGCCCACCCCACGCGCTTTGAGGTAGGCCAGCGCGCCCGGCGCCCCTGCAAGTGAACGCCGGTAGTGAAGCGCAGCCTGGGCCAGCAGATCGTGCACGCGCCGGTGGCCCGCTGGCGTTGTGACAGCGGGCCCCGACGGGCGCCCTACGCCGGACGAACAATCGGCAAAGGTGTTCGGGATCAACATGTCCGGCTCCTGATGGCGAGACGTGACGCTGAGGCAAGGCTGCCGGTGAGCGGTTCGCTGCGAGCGCCCCCCGTCCGGCTGCCCGCTCCCTTCAGAATTTCGGCTCGCACATCTCCTCGGTGAGGGTCCACAGCGCCAGGCTTCAGGCACCTGCGCGCGCCGGCCGACGCGCGCCGCGGCGCGAACCCGACCCGGGAGACTGAGACGCCCCAACCGAAGATCCCGCGCCACCGGCCGGCGCATCTGATGGCTCACCCCGCGCCCGCCGGGCCTCAGACTCCGCACGGCTGTCCAGGTAGTCGACCTCGTCCGCCGTGAAGTCGAAGCCGTAGACCACCTCGCCCGCCTTCTCGTAGTGGTTGTTGCGCAGACGCCCGACGATGTTGACGTGCGAGCCCTTGCCCAGGTACTCGGCCGCGTTCTCCGCTTGCTTGCCCCACAGCGTCCACTGGATCGCCGTCGCCTCCTCCTCGCGTGCATCCCCCGCGCCCCGCCGCACGCTGCTGATCGCCGTCAGCACGGCCTTCGCAATCGGCCCTTCCCGACCATTGACGAACTCCAGCTTCACCGCACCGGCCAGATGCGCATTGCGCTGAAAAACTTGAACAGTAGCCATGACATCAACTCCTTGAGTCTTTGCGAAAGCGACCAGCCGGGTCCCGATCCGGAAACCCTGCAAACTGATCCTCTCGCTCGGACTCACCTCGCTCCCGCCCACGGGCGGGCGGGGGGTGGGCAAGGCCCCGTCCCTCACGGGAAGGGGTCGGAGATGGGTGGGGTCTGTCGCAGCCGAAGCAGTGCGCCGGCTTTCCGGCCCACCGCTTGAAGATCCCCCCACAAGTCCCCCTCGCCGAAGACGGGGGCGCCGCTGGGGGGAGCGCGGTGGGACGCCCGGCGCACGGGCTGCCCTCCCCTCGCGCAGCGCAGCAACGCGTAGCGGCGCGTCACACCATGAGCGGCGGCGCCCCTGCGGCCGACGTGCCACCAAGGACGCCGAAGGCCGACGACTGGCGCGTTGGTCGAGCCGCCGCGAACGAATCAAGCTCCTCAGCGGCCCGGCTGCGGGTGTGGCGGGGGCACGGGGTGTCGATCTGGACGGAGCACAGCCAACGCAGCGCCGCGAAGGTGGCGAGCACCGGACCAGTTCGGCAAGCGGGCGAACGTATTCCCATGACGTGCACGCGCAGCGTGCGGGTCATCGTGAGCCCGCGGTCCCCGGGCCCGGGAAGGGCCGCCTTGTGGTTTGAGCTGAGCGGATCCAGCGTGACCCTGGTCTGAGGAGCCCAGCTCACCACGACGACATCGCAGCCCCCCATGGCACGGCGTCCAACCGGGATGACCCGACGCCGAGATCAACGCGAGCGGCCGCACACGCCACGTTGGACAACTCTGGAGGCACCCGCTGAGGCAGGAGCGGGCAGCCAGCCGGGGTTTGGACGGCTACGGCCTGTCCAGGCCGTGTTTCAGCATCGCCACCAAGACCTGACGCAGACGCTGTTCGCCCTCCGGCATGCCAAGCACCTGCAGCGGCGACCGCCCCTGCAGCTCCGGCCGAGGCTGGACGATCCACAACGACAACGGCCCGATGCGGCCTTCAGCAGCCTCCGGCAAGAGCTGGTATCCCAACTCGACCAGCAAGCGGCGCACGGTGGCAATGGCCATGAGGTCGTTCACGGTCAACGTCCAGCACGCGAGTCACGACACAGGCGCCGAGTCGATGCGCTCCGCCCACGCAAAGCCGGCAGGCTCGGCCTTGTCTGGTACCCGATGTCGACGGCGCATGAGCCGATGGCAGTGGCGAGTCCCGGATCCCCAACGCAACGGTTCAAGGATCCGATCCAGGCGTCGGCGCCAGACGCAGAACGCGCCTTAGACTGACGGCATAACGAATCTTCGGAGCGAACAGGGTGGCACGTGGAAAAAGGGACAACGGGTTCGAAGTTCTGATCGACGCCGTCTCGCGACTTCCGTGGTGGGTCGGCCTGGCGCTGGCCATCATCAGTTACGTCGCGCTGCACGCGCTGGCCCAGCCGGCAGCCGCCGGCACCCCTGCGCCCAAGCCTGCATGGCAGGTGGCGAAGGCCGTGGCCAATGCCGCACAGTACATCGTCCCGCTCGCCTGTGCGCTTGCGGCCGCGTTGTCCGCCTACCGACGACGCGAACGTCGCCACCTTGTCGCCAACGCCACTACATCCAGTGCACCCGATGCACTCCATGACATGACATGGCACGAGTTCGAGCAGCTCGTGGGCGAAGGATTTCGGCAACAGGGTTACCAAGTTGCGGAAACGGGTGGCGGCGGTGCCGACGGGGGCATCGACCTGGTCTTGCGCAAGGACCGCGAGAAGTTCCTGGTCCAGTGCAAACAGTGGAGGGCCTTCAAGGTGGGCGTGACCACTGTGCGGGAACTGTACGGCGTCATGGCCGCACAGGGCGCGGCCGGCGGCTTCGTCGTCACCTCGGGTCGCTTCACCGAGGAGGCCACCGCCTTCGCCTCCGGCAAGAACATTCGAATGGTCGACGGCCCGAAGCTCTTGGCGATGCTCAAACAGGCCAAGTCCGCCCGCACGACGCCGGCAGCCGCCACAAGGACGGCCGCGGCGCGCGCAACCGGTCCAACGGGAGTGCCGCCCACCCCCAAGCTGCCTGCCAGCGATCCAACCTGTCCGATATGCGAGAGCACCATGGTCCTTCGCACCGCGCGTCGTGGCGCGAATGCCGGGGGCACGTTCTGGGGATGCGCCAAGTACCCGGCCTGCAGAGGTACGCGACCGGCGGAGGTGGGCTGAGTCGGCCATGAGAAGTTCGACTGCGCGGTGGCGCTGACTTTGAGCGACCGGCGCCAAGCTATGTCGCGCAGCAGCCAGATTCTGTCCGGCGCCAAGGCAATCGCCACACTGCGCTCAGCCCCAGGCCAGACAGCAGCCCTCCAGAAGCCCCTCACCAGGGGCGCGCATGCAAGGGCGACATCCTCAGACTGCGAGCTCCCGGCCCGAGGCGGGGCGCTTTCATGCCAGAGCCGGCAACGCCGGCATCTCCCCCTCCCGGGCTCGCCATAACCAGCTGCCCAGGCCAGACCCATCCGCCAGGTCCCGAATGACAGTTTCAACGGACTCAGGCGCCTCCGCAGGCACCAGGTAAAGCGCGGTTGGCTCCGCCGCGTCGTTCAGGATCGCACTGGCCAGCGGCCGGCCGCTCGGTAGGTTGTAGCGCTGCCCTTTGGTGAAGCGCCGGTGCGCCAGCGCCTCGAGCAAGGCATGCTCTTGCATGCTCTCGAACGGCAGCCAACCGGCGTTCACGTTGACCAGGCAGGCCGATTCCAGCTCGTACGCCCCCGGCACGGCCTGCGAGAACACCCCGATGACCAGCATGTGCGTCTCCTCGAGCTGGGCCCACAGCGCCAACGGCCCCCGGAAGACGGTCGTCAGCCGGCGGTGCAGGTCGTCGTTCACCTGCAGCGGCAGGTCGGGCAGGTGCTTGCACACCAGGCGGTGGCCGAAACGCGCCGGCTCCAGCGCCTTCACCTCGGCGATCAGCAGCATCCGCGCCGATGTGGTGTCCGACAACCGGGACAAGTGCTGCGCCTGCCGCGCCTGGATCGCTGCCTTGTCCTCGGAATGAAACGTCTCAGGCACGAAGAGCAATTCGTTCAGCGCCCTGCCCTTGGTCACCTTGTTGGCTGCCGCGGCCAGCAGCTCACGTTGCACCACCGCCCAGGACCGGCGCCCCGCCATGCGCGGCGACCACCGGGTCAGTCCGGCCTCGTCCCACAGATAGTGCAGCGTGGCCCGCAGCGTCAGCTTGGTCCCGTCGCTGCGCACGCTCTCGTGCTCCGCCGCCACCGAGGCGGCTGGGGCACGCGACGGCCCCTTGGTCAGCGCGAAATCAAGCGACAGCGTGGTGATCTCGGCTTCCGGGTCCTCCCGGATCGCATGCCCCACCACCTGCCCCAGGCCGGACAGCTCCGGCGGCGGCTCGTAGTGCTCGCAGTGCGGTGCATGCAACGCGCCCGACAGCGGCATGCGCTTGACCACATGGGCGCCCTTCAGCGCGGCGATGTACATCGGTGGCTCGCTCCCTTGGGTGTGACACAGGCACACCGGCCTGTCCTTGCCGCGGTAGGCCTGCGCCACCACCGCAGCCCAGCCAGGAGAGTCCGGCGAAAAGACGAAGCCGTCCCGGAAACGATAGCTCGGCATGTCGTTCTCCCTGTTCGGTTTCATCGGCTGTGCGCTGAAAGGAGCTGCTGCTCCACACCCTGCCACGCCCTACCCGATAGGGCGAACCAAGCCCACCCGTCCACGCATCGCTTGCTGCGCCCCGTCCCGCTTGAGAACGGGCCCCCAGTCTTCGATCCAGTATCGCGACCCGTCCTTGAACACAGTCACCCCCGCCTGGTCGATCGCCTTGAGCAGCAGGTCGCCGACGGTCTTCTTGTCCAGGCCCGTGAACCTGGCCAGGTTCACCAGGGTGGCCCGCTCGCCCAGGCGATCGATCGCCGCCAGCACGGCCAGCATGCGCCGAAGGTCCCCCTTGGGGTAGTGAACACAGTCGCTCATGGGTGCGTTTAACGCGCCAATCTAGCAGGAGAATGCCGACCCGTAAACCCCGACATTGAGGTACCTGACATGTGGCTCCCCACAGGTCGGAGATTCCCGGCGTCGTGCTCCTATCGTCGTGCTGCGGGCCGTTCGCGGCACACGACCACGGAGGAACTTCATGACAATGCGCCGACTGACAACCATCCAACTCGTACTCGGCAGCACCATGTCGCTCTGCGGCATTGCCTCAGCGCATGCCGGGTCGAACTACGAAACTGACCACGCGGCTGGGCGCGGCGCCCATGATGATCTCGCCGCGCAAGACCACCGCGCCAAAGGGCTGGTCGCCGGCGAGCAGCGCTTCGTCTCGAAGTGCCTCGGCCTGGCGCATTGCCGCGCGCAGCGTCGCGTCGGCCGCCAGCACGGGCCCGTGCAGCCAAGGCTAGGCCGCAAGCAGGCAGCTTCGACGGCGAAGGTCCGATGGGCAAAGGCGAAGACGAAGCGGCACGTCAGCATTCTGCCCACCAAGGAGCAGCTTGGCACGGGGTCGGGTTGCACGCCTCGCAACGGCGTGCAGATGCGTCAGGCTGCCGGACGGCGCACGATCACGGTCGGCCGCTCATGGCCGGGAGTGCCATCGCGCTGCAGGTCGGCTTCCGAACCGACTTCCAACGGTCGAAATCGCATTCATCGGCGGCAGATCAACGGCCCGCCAATGCTGCCGGTTGAAGTGAGAAGCCGCCAAGACACGCGCCGACACACAGATCGCGAGCAGGCCGCAGTGCGGGTGCTAACCGAGATGCGAGATGGATTCGCGCCTAACCCCCTCTACCCCCATTCGTCGACAGCAGGCTGGCACGGTCTGCACAAGCACGAGCATCGTTGGGTGACGATTCGCTCAGCCGTGTTTGCCCGGCATACTGCTGGGCGTGCCGGCAACGTCGCTCTCCGGTTGTGTGGCGGACGGGCTGCCGGGGGGCGCGGGCAACTTGTCGTGGGCCCAGTTCACAGCCTTACGAAGCGACTTCAGTGCTTGGCTAGTTGCAAGGGCCGTACCGGTGCGCAACTGCTCACCAGTGGGCGTGTTCTGCTGCGCCCAGTCAGCGGCCATGCTGGCCGACTGCCGCAGGCGTCCAGCGGTGTCGCCAGCGTGCGACCTGGCTTTGAGCCATGCCTTGCTCCATTCACCCGCCGGAGCGGTGGACAGCGTTGTCATGACCAGGGCCAAGGTGACTTCTTCTTGTGCTGTCAGCGCTCCGCTGGCCTCGAGCATTTGGCGCAAGAACTGCGACAACTCGCCAGCAATGGCGCGGTGGTTGCAGTCAGGGTTGGCATGCAGAAAATCTGCGAGTTCCTTGGCCATAGCTTCGATGTTGCCGTGCATCACCTCCGGTTCGATTGCCCGGATGCCCCGCGTCACAAACTCGCGGTTCAGCCCCCACTCATCTACCAGGTGAGCGGTCAGGAACTCCCTCTCCTGCGGATCCACCTGACCGTCCACTGCCGCAAGCCGAAGCGCCACGGGCGCCACCAGATCGAACATGCCCAGGCCCAGCGTGTCGAGCGGCGTGTTTAGGAACTTCGGTATCTCGATGACCCGGCTGCCCTTGGCATTGCCGAGTAGCCGGTACAAGCCGTAGCACGCGCCACCCGAGGTCAGCGCTGCAAAGGCCACCCAGCCAATAGGTGTGACGGCGGTTCCGATTCCCAGCAGCCCCAACAGACCGGTGGGCGCGAAGAACGTGGATGCCACCACGCTCGAACTGGCGACGGCGGCCCCTGTACCTGCTGTCCCCAACACATCCCAAAGCTCACGGCCGCGGTTAATCGTGCGCAGTGAGGCGTAGGCGTTCTCGCCGATCATCAACTTCGCCTTGAAGCGCAGCGGGTCGGCGACAACCTCCTCAATGCCATCCAGCAGCGACTTCGGGCCGGCTAACGAGGGTGGCTGTGTCATGAAGCCAGTCCGGAAAATTCTGTGACGAAGTCACGCACACGTGTCTCGAGGTCAGGTGATTGAAAGTCCAACGCGCCGCCCACTACGATGCCCAGCGCCAGGGCCAGCGGCCCGAGCACCGATGCGAAGGCCAGGCCGATGAAGGGCACCAAGGAGATCAGCGCGGTCGCCACCAGGGCTACGAGGGCGGCAAATCCCAAGTGGGGAAATGCTCGCAACAGGGACAACACGAAGTCGATGATCTTGCGGCCGACCCGCAGCACCGTCTGGCCCACGCGGGTGGCCAGCTTGAGAAGATCCGCCAGCAGGGCCTTGGCATCGGCCGATACCGACAGCGATTCGATCTGCCGCAGGATCTGAGCATCGCTGCGCTCAGTGGTGTTGATGAACGTCACCACCTCGGGTGAAGCCATCACATTCGCGTCCGAAACCTCATTCTGAGCCATCAATCACTCCTTCCAGTTCACACCCCATGCCAGTATGGCAGCGTAGACTTGGCATCTGACCAACAGGTTGCCTCAGGCGCCCAAACCCTACGCTGCTGACGCGGCGCAGCCTGCGATTTTGGGAGGTTTTCAGACCCGGGCCTACCCTGGCCGTGCGAACATGCCACCTATAAAAGAGGGCTCGCGCGGCTGCCCCGGTGATCGGTCGCTGGCCTAGCGACCGCCCGCCAGACGGGCGTCCGTTGCCAGTCCACGCAGTTTGCTCACGCCTGCGGCCGCGAGAGGGTCGTTGGCCCTTGGCTGTACTCCGCGCGCCGCAAGGCGGCGGCGTCTGGCCACGCGAAGGGCTCACGATGGATCCTCAAGATCGCGCTCGAGGACCTGGGGCCGCCCCCCTGATGGCGGCCAAGGTTGCTCCCTCGGTGAGGGATGCCGTCGTCGAGGCGCAGTTCGGCCAGATTCAGATCTCGGCTGAGTACTGGCCGGCGCATGCCAAAGAACATCGGCGGGCGAAGTCGCACCCGCTGGGCATGATCTGCACCGGGCTCGTGAGCTACCTCATCGTGCGCTTTGACGGCTACCTCTGGGTGCCTGTTTCAGCTGCCCATCTTCTGGTGAGTACCTCGTGGTCGCCAACGACGCGAGCGCGGCCAGCTGAGATGTCCTGAAGCTGCCCGTCGCAGGCGTCAGCTGATGTCCGCCAGGAGCATTCGAGCTGGCCGCTCCCTTCCGTCATTCGAATGCAGTGCGACCGCTGTGACCCTGCCCGTGACCGTGGTTGGTGGCCAACCTCAGGCCCTGCGGTGCCCCTCTGGCGCTTAGAGGTGCATTCTCAGAAGCGCAGGCAACCAGCGCTTGCCGGCCAGCAACGCCTCGGCCTTGGCAACGGCTTCGCCCTTCTTCAACTTGCCCAGGAGCACCGACTCATCCGCCATGCCGGCCTCTGTCACTGCACTGGCGATCATCGCCTTGGACACCCGCGAGAGGTACTCCTCGCCGGTTGCCTCCCACCACTCCGCCATGTCCAGGCCCACCGCTTCGGCCAGTGCATCACTCGGATGCCCCTTGCCGCCCGTCGACACCCCGTTGACAGTCCAGGCCGCGCACAGCGCCAGCAAGTCGCACAGCTGCTCGATCGGCAGCGCGATCAGCCAAGGCAACAGCTTGTCCTGGTCGCCTGGGATGCGCTCGCCCCACTGACCGCGTAGACCCTGCAGCTCGACCCAGGCGCGGCATTCCTGAATCGCCGATTCACCACACGTCGCCAGCTGGTGCTCACAGCCCCTGGCGGACAGATCCAGCGCAGTCACCGGACGCACCTGATCCAGCATGCGTTGCAGGAGGTTGTGGGCCAGCGCCGCCAGCGCCACCTGCGTGTTGTCAGCCAACGCACGTTGCAGCGCCACGGTGCGATGTGCCGTCAGCCGGCGCGCCAGGGCATCAGACACCCCGTCTTTCGCATGACCCGCCTCGGTCGCGACGGCAGCACTGGCCGGTGTCGAGCCCAGCCGAGCCTTGGTGGCAGCTGTCTCCGCTTGCTTGGCCGCCTTGCGATCCTCGGGCCGCACCAGCCCTCGATGCACGCTGACCTTGCCATTTCGTTCCAGGCAGACCATCGCCCCGGCATAGGAGAGCACATCCGGTGTCCACGCCGCGTACTTCTGCTCCAGCCTGCCAACCTGCTGATTCAGCGCCCGCTGCCGCTTCTCCAAATCCTCGATGGCGCCAGCCTCCGCACTCTCGTCGTCGTCCTGGTCATACAAGGCGTCGACCTGCTCACCCAACACCGCCGCCTCGCTCTCCAGGCGGGTCAGCTCTGCCTGCTCAGGGTCAGTCAAAGCCCGCCGCCCCTGACACGCCCGGCTGAAGCCATACAAGAAGTTGCCGGCCACGTCCGCCCGCACCTCCACCCACCGCCAGCCCTCAGCCCGAACCGGCTGAGCCACCTTGTCCAACTTCTCATCGGCCAGCCGCCGCAACAACTCGACATCGACCACAAACCCCTCATCCTCCCCTCCAAAGAGATCCCGCCGCACCGGCCCCCCTGCCGCCTCGTAGGCTTTGAGGCCGACAAACAGCGCCACCGGGCTGCCAGTGGAAATCTCGCGCTCCGTCAACAGCCGGCGCAACGCCTCGGGCTCCCGCTCCCACTGCCGACCCTTGGTCGCCTTCCAGACCCGCTCCTGCGCCTCGTGGTCGTCGGTGACACACAAGGCCATCAGCTGCTCCAGCGTCATCTGGTTCTGGCGGTAGACCTCGAACAGCCTGGGCGATGCGCTGGCCAGCTTGAGCCGCTGGCGCACCATCAGTTCGGTCACCCCAAAGAAGGCGGCCACCCACTCGACACTGCCGCATTGGTCGAACAGCGTCTGATAGGCCACGAACTGGTCGGCGGGGTGCATCGCCTCGCGCTGCAGGTTTTCAGAAGCGCTGGCGGCGATGCCTTCTTCCTCGGGCACCTCGATGACCGGCACCGGGAAGTCATCGGTGAAACCCTCCACATCGGGCACCCCGCCGTCGCGCAGCAGGCACAGCGCCAGGCGGCGGGTTTCGCCGGCGGCGACACCGGCACGGCCTGTGGGGCGGCCATCCTTGACCTCCGGCACCACCACCAGGTTCTGCAGCAGACCGCCGTGGGCGGCGATGGACAGCGCCATGCGCTTGATTGCATCCGGGCAACGGCTCTTGCGCACGTTGCTCTCGGAGGCAAACAGCGCGCTCAGCGGGTAGGACTTGAAGCCAGCAGGCTGAGACAAGACGGACGACATGGTGAATCCTTTCAGGGAGGCCAGCCGGGCAGCGAATGCACCCTGCAAACTGATCCTCTCGCTCGGACTCACCTCGCTCCGCCCCGGGGCGGCGGGGGTGGGGAGTATTCGGTTCTTCAGCAGCCGAAGCGGCGCGCCAGGTGTCTGGCTCGCCGCTTGAAGATCCCCCCACAAGGCCCCCTCACCCTTGACGGGGGCTTGTGGGGGGAGCGCGGCGAGTCTGATGCTGCGAAGGCTGCCCACGCCCCGCAGGGGCGCGCCGAGGGCCCGCAGCACCTGCGGCGGCTGTGACAGCTGGCCTGGCGCAGCCGCCGCGCGCAGGCGCCCGCCCCACATCCCGCGGCCCGGCGTTGCTGAGAATGACGTGACCGCTCGGAGCGAGCGGGCGGGTCGGTTGAGCCGGGCCGCGCCGGTCAGCCTTCGCGACCGCGAAGGCCCGCGCCCCCTGAGGCAGGCCTCATGCCTACAAGACCGCCAGGAACTCGGGCGGCAGCTCGCAGTTCACCGGCGCGTCGCGGAACATCGGTGCAATCTGCGACGGGCGATAGCCCGCCAGCCCGCACCCGATCGGCGTCACCTCAAACACCTGCTGCGAGTGCATCGCTGCGTAACCCTTGAAGATGTCGACGTGCGCGGCGATCACCTCCAGCGGCAGCGTCCTGAGTTGGGCATCCTTCGTCGGGATGGCGTAGGCGTGCCCCTGAGGCCCCTCGCCTTGGCCATAGATCGCGCCATGCTCGCGCCTGGCGGCCAGCGCCGCACCCTTGCCATGGCGCCCGGCCAGGTTGGATCCAAAAACGAAGACTTTGCGTGCTGCCATCCGGCCCTCCGACATCGCCTAGAACAGCGTCAGCTGATCCGCCTTCTCGATACGCTGCTCGACCACCACAGCACGCAGTTCCGCCATGCCGGCACCGGCGCTCGATGCGGCGGGCGTCGGCGCCGCCGCTTCGGCGCCCTTCGCCGGCTGGTCAGCAGCCCGCCGAGCTCGCTGAAGCTTCACATCCCAACGCCCGAGCACATGCGCCGGCGTCACCCAGTGGTCCCACTCCTTCAGCGTCAGCGTGTTGCCGTGCACCACGATCGCCGGGACATACAACAGCGCAAGCTGCACATAGGTCATGTGCACCGCCGTCGCATCGATGTCCTGCGCCGTGACATGCATCGCCTCCTGAAAATTCACCCCACAGTCGAGGGCCGCCTCGGCGACAGCGATCACCATCGCACCTGCACCGCAAGCCGGCTCGCCGACAGTCACAAAGCCATCCCGCTCCACGTCGGCCTTGAGGTCCCCCAGCGTCAACCGTGCCATCAACGACGCCACCGGGTACGGCGTGAAGAACTGCCCCTTCCACTGGTCGCCGAACTCGAAGGACATGAACAGCGCTCCCAACGCATCATGAAAACCCGCCTGCAGCGACTCCACCAGGTGCACCAGCATCGCCGGGAAGCGGTGCACCTCCTCGTTGCTGTACTGCGCGACGATCTGCAGGTATCGCGCCTCGCGCCGGTCGCGTTGCAGGCGATCCACCGCGTTGCTCAGCGAGATGGCAGCCATCTCGCAGAAGTCGGCGAACACCCGGTGCAGTCGATGCCGCTGGGCATTCAGCCGAATGAGCTTGGCGATTTCCTTCTGGTGCGGGTCCAGGCCGACATCGGTTTGGGCCATGACATCAGCCCTCGCCCAGCTGCAGGATCGTGATGACCGGCTCGCCTCGATCGCCGGGCCCGCAGACCATGCTCAAGGTCACCAGACGGGGTGTCACACCGCGCCCGCCCCGGGGCAACCGGTACAGATCAAACGACGCCTGCGCGCCCCCTCGGCGGGCCGCCAGGCTGGCCATCCAGATCACATCCCACAGCCGCCCGGCCTGGTCCTGGTGGGCCTGGCGCCGGCTGTCCTCGTCGCTCCACTCCACGCAGTCCACCCAGGCCGCATGGGTCATGGCCACCGGAATCCGAAACCCAGCCTCCTTGGCCACCTCAGTGCAATCAATCAGCACGCCATCGGCAATCGCCTGCGCGCGCGAATAGACATGAATCGGCTCCCCGAAAACGCCGCAACGGTTCTGCATGGCCCCGCTCCTGTGAGGTTCGATCACGAGGGACCAGACCGCCCGGATTGGCATGCCTGGAAGATCCTCTCGCTCGGACTCACCTCGCTCCGCCCGGGGGCGGCGGGGGTGGGCGACAGCCCCTTCCCTCACGGGAAGGGGTGGGGGTTAGGTGGGGTTGGAGCCCCGGCAGCCGAAAGCGGCAAGCCAGGCATCCGGCTCACCGCATCAAGATCCCCCCACAAGTCCCCCTCGCAAGCCGACGGGGGGTTGTGGGGGGAGCGCGGTGAGCCCTCCTGGCGCCCGAGCTGCCCATCCCACCGAAGAGGGCCCGCAGCACCTCAGCCGGTGTGACAGCCCCGCCTGGCGCACCAGCTGAGCGAAGGAGCCCGCCCACATCACCGCGGCCCGGCGTCGCCGCGCCCGCCGTGCCACCAAGCGCCAGCGACTGGCGCGCCGGGCGAGCCGGGCCACGCAAATCAGTTTTCGCGCCCGCGAAAACGGCCACCCGGCAACTGGCCCCAGGCCGCAAGGCCAGGCGCCTTTGCGCACGCAATGGCGCGGTACCCCGGGGGTGGGCAAGCGAAGCGCGCCGGGGGTTGGTGGGTCAGCTGCGGGCGCAGTGCAGCGCCAGCGAAACGCAGCCCTCAGCAGGCCCAGCAGCCCCCACGAGGCAAGCCCGAGGGACAAGGTCACTCAGGCGCTGCAGCCGCCGCCAGGCGGCGCAAGGGGCAGGCGCTGAAAGCCCGCAGGGGCGAGACAAGCCGCAGGCGCCGGCTCGATGCCGCCCGGCACGCCATAGCCGGTGGCCAAAGGCGGCCAGCCCTCAGCCCTTGTCTATCACATCGACCGCAAGGAAGAAGAAGCCAAAAGCCAGCAAAAGGAAGCTGATCTAGGTTGGCGTTCACTTGATGCGCATGGGGGCTCGCATAGTTCGGCCCCATGGACCCTGAAGTCACATCAGCCGCCCCCGAGTCACTGCTTGGAGCGGTCGCGGATCCCGCCAAACTGGTCAAGTTCTTCAAGATCAAGATCACCAGCCAGTCCAACCCCACCACGCTGATCAGCCTGCTCGACAACATCGCAACCGAATGGATCGTGGCGGCTGAAGAACAGTGGGCCGGTCTACATCGAGGGCAGCCTGAAGACCCGCAAGTGGCAGGACAAAGACGGCAACGACCGCTACACCACCGAGATCGTCGCCGACACCATGCAGTTGCTGGGCGGCCGCGAGGGCGGCGGTGGCGCCTTCTGCAACGACAACATCACCGTAGTGCACGCGAAGAGCAGTTTCCTAGGACAAACCTCAAACAGTACCCAGTACCCGTACAACGCGCAATCCCTGGCAAGGTAGGGGAGAGGGGTTTACTCACACCCCTACGCCCTTGCCCGCGTCCGAAAAAAAGGCGAATCTAGAGGTGAACCGAACGGCTCATCGAATCGAGGTACCTCGCACTTCACTACACTGTTTCTATGAACCAGCGATTAGGCCCACCCGACATGCCATGAACCACTGAATAGGCAGCCAAGCACGACAAAAGCAGCTCCACAAATGACTCAGCCCAGCAACCGCGACCTTTGCGAGAGGTCACAACGCTGGGCTGAACCGGCCAGGCGAATACAGCTATGAACTGGCCACCTAACCACTCCGGACGAGTGGTGGGAATGTACCGCGACCGTTGACGAAGCTGCAAGCCCAAGCTTGTCAGCCCTAGTCCGCGCGCATCAAAGCTCACGGTCCATCTTGAGAAAGGAGTTGCCATGACGGCAACCTTCGACTCGAACCACCCGTTCCTGGAATGGGCACCGCACTGGGCATGGCTCCCGGTGATGGTGGCCAAGCTCCTGGCCATCTGGTGGGGCGCGAAGCAGGCCGGTGCGCGCAAGCGCACCCGGTAACCTGCTGGGGCGTGGCATCAGCCGCGCCCCACTTCGCCTTACACGGTGCGGCGCCGGCTCGATCACGCAGCAAACGCCACGCCGCCAACCCCAAGTCCCCTACGTCAACGCAACCCGAGCGCTTTCACCGGGCAGCGATGTTCGTGCTCGCCGAGGTCAAAAGCGTGCATTCCTTCTGCCGGTCGTAAGGGCGAATTTGACCATCGTCAAGGTGCCGAATCGCCTTGCGGCCCAAGCTATCGGCACCATGGGGGTCCAACAAGCAAACTCAACGCCACGTTGGCCGTTGGCCGGCACGCGATTCGCCTGCCTGGTCGGCGCCGAGGGCGAGCCGCTGTCGCAAGCCGAGCAGATGGCGACGCGCCTCGGGGCCACGGTGACACGCCTTCGGCGGGCCGACTTCTTGAACGATACTGGCGGCCGCCATGTGCGCGCCATCAGCCTGCTGTGCTCGCTTTATGACGGCATGCTTTTCAGCGGGCACGAGAGCGAAACAACGCGAAGCCTGCAGCGACTGTCTGGGCTGCACGTGCAGGACGCCAAGTCGCTGCAGGCGTGGGATACCGCCGAGCAGCAGGCCTAGGCCACGCAAACCGCGGACTGGCGCCGCGAGTCGGACACGCCAGGCCTCGAACAGCCTGGGCGATGCGCTGGCCAGCTCCAGCCGCTGATGAACCATCAAGCCCCCTGCAACGTTGCGTTACGCGCCCGGCAGATTCCTGCAGTTGGTTGACTTAAACTTCACCCCGGTCGATCGCATTTCCTCCCTACTGATCGACCACTTGAGCACCGCCGAGCACACCTGCTTGCGGTGCTTTTTTCTGTGCCCCGAGCACAGCTCCGGGCTACTGATCCCGCCTGTACCGTCCAGCCTCCAGACCGCTCGGCGCCCATTGATGAAACTCGTCCCAGGCGACAGTCTCAGGGCATTCATGCCGCAAGTCTGGATACAGCCGCTGCCCCATGGCCGCGAGGAAGTTGGTCGCCACGTCGGGCCGAAGTTCACCGAGCACCGACACGAACCGCTCGACCCACGGCCCTTCCTCTGCCAGCTGGAAATCAGGCCGATTCCTCAGGTCGACGGGTGAAGCGCTGTCGTAGATCAGCTCGCCGGCGACAGCGAAAATTCCCGCGCGCACCTTCGAGTCCGCGACCAGGCCCTCGACAACTTCCAGCGCCTCAACCAGGTTGTCGTACTCCGTCCGTTCGTCGCTGAAGGCGCTATCCCACCCGAAGTGGTCGTCGCGGATGATCACCACGTCGCGCCAGCGCCTGGCGAGCGCCTCAACATCAAAGACCTGAATGCGGTACATCTCGAGCCTCCTGCAAGTCATCTGGCCCGACCCAGCCGAAGCGTGATTGGGCAGCCATCAGCGACGATCTTCAACAACGACAGGGCCTAGTTGCCTGGCCGGCTCCGGCGCGACGCGCCGGGGCCCGGCCGCAGGTTGGTCCGCCGCATGAGGGAAGACGATGAACCAGCTCTGTCGGTAGCTGTCGCTGCGTTTTCGGTCCCAGCGAACCTCGGTGCCAGTGAGCACGACACCCCGGCTGTCCCAGAGCTGCAGCTGCACATGGTGGAGCTGCAGCAGCACTTCGGTGCCACCGTCTTCGGCCATGAGCATAGCCATCCGCGACCACTGGCCCATTCGGCCGCCCGGCTCACGCGTCACTCGCACATACCCGTCATAGGGTGCCGAGGCGCGCACCCTCGCCAGAGGGATGCGCTGCCCCCTGTCGCGCAGCAAGTAGACGGATAGACGCATGTCACTGGATAAAACAACAGTGTAGCGCGAAGGATTTTCGCGGACGCGAAAACTAGCAGCCAGGCGGCGGCAGCTCAACGGTCCCTGCGCCTGGCCATGCCGGTGTCGGGCTACGGGGTGCAGGGCGCTGTGAGCGCCCTGCAGGCCTACCGGCCCGGCTCCTACCGCCACACCCAGCAGTCCGCCGGGCTGCTGGGCTTCGGGCTCGATGGCCAGCCACCTACCGCTGTGGCGACCCACCGGTCCAATACCGAGCTTTGATGGGGGGAGCAGCGGTGGACCACTCGCCGGCCTGGCTCAAAGCACCGGCACGGCGTCGAAGGTTTCCACCGGCGTCAGCCGAGCCAGCTTCGCGGCATCGTCCACCGACCCGGTCAGCCAGAGCTCAAAGTCTTCAGGCTCCAGCGCCACGACCGATCGCTTGTCCTGCTGGTCCGGACCGAGCTTTGGGTCGGGCTTGTGCATGCGCGACATGAGCGGGTGGGTGTCGGCGTTCAGTGTGAGCATCGTGTAGCTCTCGACGCGCTCACCGGTTTCCTTGTCGGTCCAGGTATTCCACAGACCCGCCAGGCCCCACGGCAGCCCGTCTGCGCGCCGAAAACGCCACCAGACGTTCTTGCCGCTCTCCCAGTTGGGCTCATCGAAGCTCGCCGCCGGGATGATGCAGCGCTGCCCTCGGGCCCAGGGCAACTTGTACGAGGCCTTGGCGCCCAGCTCCTCGAACCGTGCGTTGTTGGTCGCATAGGTCAGCTTCGGCGTCTTGGCGAACCACGGCACCAGGCCCCATTGCCCCACAACCAGTTCGCGTTCGGTGCTGTCGCGCACCAGGCGGACAAAGGGCCCAGGGGCCCGCGGGAATACCTCGCGGCCGCTCCAGGTGCCGCCACGACCCCGGCCGATATGAAACAGCTGCTCGATTTCGGCAACGTCCGGCGGCACGTAGCGATTGCACATGCGCCGATGGTAGCGGCCCCATCCGGGGGGGTGGGCCCACAATCTACCTCCTTCCGCCGCTCGAGCTAGAAGCCATGGATCAAGACAAGTTTGCATTTTTCGTAGCCAAGTTCAGGGCATTTGATGACGAGGAGTTCTTGGAGACTTGCCAACGATCGAACAGCCTTGCTGAAGAAGCAGAGGCGGCAGTAAGACAGGTGGCCTCCGAACGCGGCACCTCCTTGCCCGATCGCAGCAGCCAAGACACAGCCGCAGCAGGCACGGAACTTACCGACGCTGAGCGACGTGAACAGACTCGACAATCAACCGAACTCTGGAACGGATCTCTTTCCAAGCGTGTCCAGCTTCAGTTTGCATTTCACGCTATCGTGTTCTCAGGTGCACTTCTTGGAACGTCTGGCCTGAGATTTGGTGCTCTTTGGCTCCTGGCTCTATGTGTTGCTCTGTACTACCCCGCCAACAAGATTGGCCGCAGCTATACGCGATCCATCTGCGCCAACGGAGAGACATCAGTCGAGCAGAAGCGCGCATCGCTTCGCACGTCAAGCCTTGTGCTCTGGCCTACTCTCGTCGTCGCAGCGATGCTCGGAGCAGGCCTCGCGAACATGCTGCGTGGGGCCTGACCCCTCGTTCAACCGGACCCGCTACGGAGGCAACCTCCTGCCGGCTAACTCGAACGTTAGCCGCCCACTCCCAACCCGTCCGACCCCGTCCGACCCCGGAGCCGAGCATATGTTTTCAAATGAGCTGCCACTCAATCAAACGATCGTGGTCGCGCAAACAGACATCTTTCGCTCGACCGCAACTCGCACCTCAGCGAACCGCAGGCCGCCCGTTGCGTCGAGCAACAGGCCGCTAGACTTGCTACATGGACGACAAAGACCTGAGCCCGAAGGCCACCATGCTCCTACAGGCGCTCGAGGCCCTGTGCAAGGGTCAAGGCGTGCAGCTGACGGTCGCCGGAGAAGGCGTTCTCGAGCTGTGGCCCTTGCAGCTGGACGACGATCCCGCCTACATCGAAAACGTTGCCGATCACTTGGGTCCTGCAGAGTAGCGGCCACGCGCCGAGGCAAGGCGCTCAGGTTGAGGCAGTAGTCTCGGGCGGCTCGCCGGTGACCGGCAGGCAGGGCTCGAACGACCGATACAGGTGCGTCACCTTGTCCATGCGCCGCTGTGAGCCGGTCAGGCCGGCCAGCAGCCGGTACGCGAAGTGCATCATCGCGTTCGAAAACGTCAGCAGCTTCAGCGCCAGCTCGGTGGGGAAACCCGTGCGGGTGCGCGCCAGGGGGTGGATGCCGGCGTGCACGAACGAGTTCAGCGCGTGACGCGAGTACTGATTGAACTCAGCCAGCGGCTTTGACAGCCCTGCAGGTGCGGTGCGCCCGATCGCCCCGAGCATGTCCGACGATGGGGGCACGTTCTTGCTGGCGAGCTCGGCCGCAGCGTCGAGCGTGCGCGTCAGCTTGGCGACCTGGTCGGCCGAGGCCGCGTACAGCAGCCACGCCGATCGCAATAGCGCTTCGTACTGCAGCCGCAGCAAGGCGGCCGCGGAGTTGGGCGCGTTGACGGCAAAGGCAGCGCGCACGGCGACAGCGTGTTCAAGTGTCAGCTGCGCGGCTGCGGCGGCCAGCTCGTGCTTGGGCGAGCTATCGGCAAGCAACAGGGCGCCTTCGGGAAAGCAGCCCTGCAGCGCCGCTTCGAACTCGCCCGACAGGTCCAACACTGTGAGGAAATCGTCGGTGGTGGTGGTCATGGGTCTCGGCGCCTGCGTAGCTAGACCTTCGTCGCGCCATCGAGCTTGCGGTGCACGAACGACACCAGCGCGAAGATGTCCAGCGCATCTTGCTCCGGCATCGGCCAAGTGACTTTCGGCGCATGGGCTGCCGGGTTGCGCACGGCACCGAACAGGCCGATGAGCAGGTTGCCGAAGCCCTTCTGTTCGCTGATCTCAGTGTCTGTGGTCAGGGTATTGATGGCGATGATCGGCGCCTTCATGCCCAGCGCCTGGCCGACCAGCTCCGCACCATCGCTAGTCAGGCCCGAGAGCTTGCGCAACCGTTCGGCCACGCCCTTGATTGCTTCCAGCACCGCGTGGAAGTAGTTCTGGTCCAGCAGCTCGGGCGTGCAGTAGGCGAAGACCTCGGCGTGCGTGCCGCGGGCTTCCAGCGTCCTTTTCAGACGCTGGGCGCGGGTAACGGCGCCGGCGACCGTCGTCTCGCGCGTGGTGAGCACAACTTGGCCGCGGTCGTTCACGCCGTAGCCGGCCAGCGACAGCGCTACATTCAGGCCGTCCTGTAGCGCGGTGAACTGCCCGGGCTTCTTCACTAAGCGCGCCGGCGCCATCGCGCGGTTGATGAACATGAGCAGGTGGCTACCCACCTGGTGCTTGTTCTGCTGCAGGACGATCGCGTTGAACAGCCGCTTCCACTTCGTCATTCCCGGGTCCGGGTCGTCCGCGCCCATCTGGGCAAGCAAGTCGCCGATCTCCGAGCCGGTCAGGCCGTGGGCGGTGTCGCCCAACTCGCGGCAGGCGGCCTCGATCACGGAAGCGTCAAAGCAAGGGATGTGGGTCATCGTCGGTGAATGGGCTTGAGAGGGGTCAAGCCTCGCGGGGCTTGTGAGCGAATACTGGCCAAGGCCTCGCACGGCCCTGTCGGCTTCATCTTCTATGTGCTCAGCTTGGGTTGAAGAGGCTGCAATGCGTTCGCTGATTGGGTTTCAGTCCTGACCCGACCGCTTCTCCTTGAGCGCACGCATCTTCGCGATGATCTCGCCGAACTCGTCGTTCCTGAAGTTCGACCCATCTTCGATCGGCAGCTTCGCATGTGCCCGAAGGTCTCTCGCGGTTCCTGAAACATCCAGGCCCAGTTCCGCATAGCCGAGCTGCCGCTCGACGATGTAGTCCGAGCCATCTTCGTCGTCATGCTCGGTGTAGCCAAAGATCCAACTGTCCAGTTGCTTGCGCTTGTCTGGGATCGCAAGGATTGCGTAGAGCAGATCCTGAGGCAGGACTCGCCATTCGACATCGATGTTTAGTGGGGCGAACTCAGGCGCCTTAACGGTGGGCTTGTAGTACTGGTCATCTCCGGCAGGCCGGCCGTACGCAGTGCCGTTGTCACGGGCAACGCTCAGGCACCCGTTGACGAACCGGTCCAGTTCGGACACGACGAGGATCGCCAAGTACGCCTGCTCTTCCTTCTTCTTGCGGTGACGTGCCCACTGGTCAGCGCCGATGGTCAGAAGGCCACCCAACAGCACACCGAACAGGCCGATACTTGCCGTGATGATTTCGTCGCTCATGCCCTACCCCCTATGTGGATCGTAGCGCAGGTAATATTCAACCCGTGGCCTCTTGCGGCCGGTGCTCCGCAGTTCCTTCCCTTTTCGTCCGCGCACCGGCCTCATGTGTTTGAGGGATGCACGGAGCCGTGAGGCCGGGTGTGGGTGGGCGAAACGAACTTGGAAAGCGAACGATGCTAATTACGGCCCGTCAAAGCTTTGTTCAGACGGCGATTCCAGCCTATGAGGCCTTCATGCAGAGCATGAAAGGGCGGTCTATCGGCCTTGGGCGCTCGCCGACGTTGCGCTGGCCCTCCTGCACCTGCCTGACTTCTTGATGAAGGAGACACCGCCGCTGCCCGCGCTGAGCGGATTCAAGGATGAGCGCGACTATCGAAGATCACTGGCTAGTAACCTCCCATACAAGGTCCTATGCGATTTTGGCAATGCGTTCAAGCATCGAACACTGACGCAGGGTGCACCTGTGCTCACCGGGATTTCCAGCGTCAAGCAAAGGTACGCCGTTTGCAAGTTCAGCGACGCACAGGGGGAGTACTTTCGGACCCTGAAGGCCGTGACCTTGGAGGACAGCGCCGGGGTCCAACATGAGGGGCGACGCCTCATCGTCCCTTCAATGAGGTTTTGGGCTCAAGAATTGTTCCGCATGGGAGTGATTCCCCAGATGGACGCGCGGTTGTTCGAGCTCGACGAGTTTGTGGCGCGCTCCGACCAGAGCTACCTTGGACCGCTGACATTCATGGGCATGGCGGGCGAGCCGCTAGAGTTCCATCCGCTGTCGCTCGACTACTCCGAAACGGAACGAGCCTTGGTCTTGGCGCCCGCCGGCACCCAGTACGTCGACAAGGCTGAGTTCGCGTTTGAGATCCAGGAAAGCAGGTTTTCGCCCTAGGCCAAGGATCGCCGCGGACCTGCCCCGGGGCGGGTGCCGATAGATTTCGCGCCCGCGAAAATCTCTCCCCTACCCCTCCGCAAACGCCTTCTCCATCGCCGCCTGGCGTCTCTCCATCTGCGCCCGGTAGTACCTCGCCGTCGTGCGCGGATCAGCCTGCCCCAGGTTCTCCTGCAGGATGTCGGGCGGCACCTCCCTCTCGGCTGCCCTCGTGGCATACGTGTGCCGAAGCCAATGCATCGAAGAACGCAGCGCCTGCTCCCTCTCATCCAACGACAGCCGGCTCGCCTTAATGGCCCGGTTGACAAACCGCGTGAAGGTCTGGTGCAGCGCCTGGTAGGAGATTGGCGCCGAACGATCGTCCAGTGCAGCCAGCAGCGGGGTCTCGCCGGGGTCATCGTCGAAGTCCCCGCCTCTGGCTTTGAAGTACACCCGCGTCGCGTCGATCGCGACCTTCGGCACAGGCACCAGCCGGTTCCTGCGGCCCTTGCCATGCACCCGGATCACCCACCCGCTGGGCCTCTCGACCAAGTGCCGGCGCTCGGCGCGCAGCAGTTCGGCGGCACGCAGGCCCACCGCCTGTTCGAAGACGCAGAGCCAACGAAGGCGATCCGTCGACGCCGATGTTGATCCGGCCAGGTGGCCGACCAGCGCAGCCCACGCCGCCGGCGTGAACGCTCGTGAGGTGGCGTCCCCAGTATCCCCGGCGAGCTCGTCATCACCGAGTTTTCGGTTGACGAGGATCCACGGGTTGCCGGCCAGGTACTGGGCTTGGACCAGCCAAGCGTAGAGGGAACCCAGGATGTTGAGCGCCAGCTGCCGGCTGGCGAGTGTCAGCTGGCCCTTGAACGGCGCCCAGCCGGGCGCCATGCGCTCGACCCGGCGCCGGCTGATCCACTGGGGTGGGATGCTGGCCAGGAAGTCGATGTAGGCCCGGCAGTCCTCGGCTGTCGCGTCCGACAGCGCCTTGCGCCGCTCCAGCGCGCACCACAGCACGAAGCGCTCGGCTTCACGTTGGTACTGGGTGGCGGTGTGGGTCGAGCCCGCACGAGCGGCCACCCAGGCGTGAATGGCTTCTCGATCGTCCTTCGCCCGAATGCCGGCGGCGGCCACCGCCGCCCGGTTGATGCCATGTTCGCCCGACAGCGCCTGCAGGTTCTGGCCGGCCAGCGCCACGGCCCAGCCGGTCGACTCGATCGGCCCGAGCAGCACCGCCACCAGGTTGGCCAGCCGTTCGGCCCTGGCAGGGCCGAAGGCCTTCAGACCCGTCCACCAGCGCCCGCCCTGGGCGATGCGGTCTCGCAGCTCGCCGAGCAGCAGGATGCCGAGCGGGCGCAGCTGCTGTGCCAGCTCCAGCGGTAGCCACCCTTCGAGTGCATCGAATCGGCTCGCAGGTTCAGTGGCCATGGTCGCCAGCTCGCGCAGCAGCGCCAGGCGCCGCTCGCGCAGCCGGGCATTGCGCTTCTGGCGGCGCAGGGCGCACTCCCCCGGCGCGCCGAAGCGCTCGGCGTACAAGGCCTGCAGCTCCTCGCCGGAGAACTCGTCCAGGCCCTCGGCGTCGGCCCACTCGTAGATCGGTGGCGCAGCACCGGCGGCCGCCGTCTGGTCCTTGAGATCCAGGCCGAGCAGCCGCCAGCGCGGGTCGCCGAGCCGGCGCGTCAGTGCGCGCACATGGTCAAGCAGATCCCGATGAGCCTTGGCAGCTTCGCGCTCGTGCTCGATCGGCAGGTACTGCCAGGCCGCCTTGATGGCTGGAACGCCTTCGGCCACAGCTCGCAGGCAGGCGATATGGTGCAGCCCCAGCTTCTGCAGCGGCACCGCGAACGCGGAGCGCTTTGTCAGTCGGACTGCGGCCACTGCAGGCCCCAGGCCTCGATCACGGCCAAGACGCGCTTTTCTCCATCGGGCACCAGCTTGTGCAAGTCGGCCTTGGCCCAGCGCAAAGCGTCGAGGCACGCGAGCATGTCGTCGGAGATCTCGACGTCGACGGCTCGCAGCTCGAACAGGTCGAAGGGGAATGCCTCGCCGTTGAAAGTGCTGGCCAGGAAGCGCGCAATGCGGCGGATCTGGCCGCTGTCGCGGTTCTCAGCCATGTCCAGCAGACGAGCGTAAGCCTGCGCGGCGGCAGCTTGAGAAGCCTGTGCACGGTGCGCCCATTCTCGTTGTTGACGATCGGCGTCTTCAAAGCTCGCCATCCTGGATACCTCGCAATTCGTCGGGAACAGTTGGCCGCATGTCGGGCGGCAGCGACTCCCACGCCTCTTTGTGAATCTGCGCCACGAGTGCGTCTCTGCGGCGAGTCAGTGCTTGGAATTCGGCGGATTTCGGACGACCGCCAGCGAGTCCAAGGTCCTTCAGCATGTCTCTGTGCGGTTCCAGCACTGCATTCAAGCTCGCCAACGATGCAGTCCTAGCAACTGTGGTCGCAGCGCTCAACGCAGCGCGTGCCTGTTGAGCCATCGCCTCGGAAGCCGCCTCCTGCGCCAAGGCTGTTCGAAGCTGCGCGGCAGCAAGTACCCTGGTTTGGGCGATCTGGTCGCACAGGGCCGCTGAGGCGTCTCGCTGAGCTTGGCGCGCCTCTTCAAGCTCCTCCCTGGCCGCATCAACCTGTTCCGCTTGAAGCCTCACTGTCATCAGCAGCGCCACTAAGGACAGGAAGGGTCGGGTTGGTGACGCCACCAATGAAGTCGCCCAGCTGACCCCAAACGTCGTGCCCCAAGGACCAGGTCGCCCGCCCGAAGTGGCTCAAGTAGAAGTACCACGCTGCCGCGAGCACGGCCCCTCCAAGGACCAGCACGCCCGTGAGGAGGTTGGCCAGGTCGCCACCACTTCGCTTGGCTCGCTGGGCAGCAGGCCGATTTGTGTTGTCCGACATGAACTTAGCCTCCCTTGGCGCCTGAACGCTGCTCGCACGGTTGAAACGAGCACCTCGACAATCACTATAGATTAGAACACTAATCTATAGGCGAGTTGGGTCGCTTTCACAGCGCAAACAATCGCCGTACTCACTTCGCCGTGCCCATTGGCGCCCCTATTCGACGGGCCGTCGCGACGCTCCGGCACGGAGGTTCGGGGAGCTCTGGCGTTAACCGTTTTCCTAGGGGAACATAGAAAGGTATAGAAGCCCCTAAACGCGTTGCCTCAGTTGATATACATAGGACGACATAGTCCTACTTTTGCCTACCGGCCGCGGAGAGACGCCGTCCCGCTCGCCGACATCTGCGCGCCGCGTCCGCCAGGCAAAAGACTCTCTGCTCTATTGAGGCATATTGCCTGCGCACGATGAAGCCCAACAAGTGGTGATGACGGAGCGCGGCAACGTTCCCAAGCGCCTCGAGGAGCACCTCGGGCCGATATCCCGTCTTCGCGAAGAGCTCGAAGGTCTTGTCGATACCGAGATGGACCGGGATTCCGGTGTTCTGTGCGAACCGTCGACGATGAGTTCGCGACGACCGTACACGAGGCCATCGAGGAGTCAGACGAAGCGATGCTCAAACCACTTTTGCTCAGGCACCAAGAGTTCGGCCGTGCCACCCATAAAGCCGGACAGTTCGACCCAAGTGCTGGCGCTGACCCAGGTCGCCGCCATCGTCCGACCAGCCCCCTACCCCGACCGCGCCGCTGCCAGGACCCCGTCGCAGCCGCGGCGGCATGCCGCCTGGCGCGCGCAACGCCGGCGCGCGAGTTCGTCCTGCTGCATGCCCTCGACCTGGTGTCGCTTAACCGGCTGTAGGTGCCCCCTGCCCTTTGCGGCGGCGACGGGGTGTTTCGCACCGACTTGGCCAACACGCTCGACACCGACGACGATATCGCTGCGACCCAGGTCTGGTTGAACCCGTTTAGACGAGCGCTCCCGCGTGCGCCTACCGCAACGATGTCGAGCGCTTCTACCGGTGGTGCCTGCTGGTAGCCTGCAAGCCCCTTGCCGTCGATCCACGGCCCGACTGCCAGGCCTACCGGCGCCTTCTGCCGGCGGTGCCGGCCGACTGGGTTCGGGGCGCGCGCACTGGCCCGCACCGACCACGGCTGGCGGCCGTTTCGGAGGCTGCTGAGCCCGAGTAGCCAAAAGCACAGCTCAACGGCGAAGTCGCGGCGGAGCGAGGTCTGGGTGCTGCAGGTCGTCGGCAAGCTGCGCAAGCAACGGCTGGCGCCGCTCGACGACAAAGTGGTCGAGTGGATTCGCCGGCACCTCGGCGACCAGCGCGAGCGCGGTGTGGCGATGCCGCCCTGCCAGCACTGCCCTGCCCTTGTCGGCGGCCTGGCGTCTCCGCCGCCGCGCTGGACGGCTGGCTCGGTTAACCGATGCTGCGCAGCCCGTTACTGTCGCAGCGGCTGTCCAACAGCGGCATCCACCGTTGCCTCAAACGCTTCTTTGCTCGCGCGGCGTCGTCGGCCGGCGGCTCCGTCATCGATTGGCGAGCGGCTGCCGCAGGACTCGACTGCGCACCGCACCTTCGGTGGCCATGCAGTCGCCGGCGACGCCCAAATCGATGCGGCGCAGAACGTGACGTCCGAACGCAGCCGCTGAACTGCGCCGCCGCGCCCGAGCGGCTCGCTAGGCGCCCTGGGCCTGGTCAGCGGTGGCCAGGAATCCCGGACGGATCGGCCCGGACGCTCGATTTAGGCGCCGATGAGAGCGTCGTTCGTCTTTCGAAATAGTTGGGCGGGACAGCTTGGGGTGGGATGATCCCATCCCCCCTGCTGCCCGCACCGTCGGTGGCGTGCCGGTCCAGGCTGGAAGCGACCTCACCACCCTCGCTGACGCCTTCAACGAAGCTCAGCTATGGGCTTACGGACAACCTCGTCGTCCTCAATGCCGGCGAGTGCGCAGCCCAAACTTCAAAAGAAAGAGGGGGTGGGATGATCCCACCCCCTGTCCTTGAGCTCAGCCGACCAGCCGCTTCAAGGCAACTTCGAGCGCGTCGAGTTTGGCCGCCGACAGCGCCCCAGCCGACAGCTGGATCGTTGTGCGGCCGCGCGCATCGACCCGGATGCTCGCCGTCTTGCCACTACCCAGCTCGACCGTCCGAGGGGGATGGGATGATCCCACCCCCTCCCCACGCAGGCACGCCGTGAGGCTTCGGAACACCTCGGCTGCCTCGGGCTTAACGCCCCGCGCGCCGAGCACCCGGGCCGCAGCGAGTACGGCGTCTGGATGCTCTCTCAGTGCCCGCTCAAGATCGGTGACCCACTGGAACTGGATTTGCAATGGCGACGCGAACGCGCCCGTCAGCTCCTGGGGCAATTTCGCAATGCGGGTGGCCTTGCCGACGTCGCTCGGGTCGCGTCCGATCGCCGCGGCCAGCTTGATGTTCGAGGAGAACAACCCCTCTTCGAGCGCGTGCAGGTACATCCGCCCCTGCTCCCAAGCTGAAAGGTTTTCGCGGCCGCGGTTCTCCCGCTCCATTTCGACAAACAATTGCGCGTCGTCGAGATCCTCGACCACGACCAGCACTGGAAGCCCTAGCTCGAGACACGCGCGATGCCGCCGGTGTCCATAGACCACCTCGTAGCGGATCGCCTCACCTTCACCCCTCGGCGCCGACAGGGGGCGCACCTTGATCGGCTGAACGTTGCGCCCAGCATCGGCGATCTCGGCTTTTAGATCGCCGAACGCCTTGCCTACGAACGCATCCGGATGACGATTTGCCCAGCGACTTGGGGCGATCGTGCGCGGATCCATCAACTGCGCACCGCGCTCAGCGCCCAGGCGCTCGACCTGAACCTTCAGATCGCGGATTTCCCCTTCCAACTTGTGCGACTCGAAGATCTGTGCGCTCAGCAGCCCGACACCGGTCCGGGCGGCGGGCCGCGCAGCGGGCGAAGCCCCGGTCGCCTCTGGGCTAACGGCCACTTCCGAGTTGACCGCCGCGCCGCTGCTCGTGTCCGGGAACACGAAGTCGATGCCACTGCCCTTGCGTTGCTTTTGGGGGGTCACCATCTCAAGCCTCCATCTGGCGACGCCAGAACGTTTGCGTCTGATCCTCGATCAATTCGACGAATCGGTCGTAAGCCTCATAGGCACGCTTGACGGTCCGGGCGCCGGAACCCTCGGGGCTGGGGTCGTACACCGTCCCGAACTCGGCACTCGAAGCGTTGGCCGCCATCGTCTTGGGAATCTCCACCGGCAACACCTTGTCGGTGTACGCCGCGGCAATCCACTCACGCACCATCATTCCAGCGTGGTCCTTCGCCTCCACTTTTGCGAGCAGCACGTCGATGAACGCGAACTCCTTCTTGCCGCCGCGATCGGTGATCAACTGCGTCGTCAGGTCCGAGAACAGGTCCCAGAACTGCGCGCTGGACGCGAAATCCAGCGCGCTGGGCGGCAGCGGCATGATGATGCCGTCGCTCGCCATCAGCGCATTGATCGTCACATACGAGAGGGCAGGGGGGGTGTCGATGATGATCACGTCGTACTGCGGCCGAAGCGTGTCGATGCCGTAGTGCAGCAGGTTCCAGAACTCGAAGTTCGGCTCCCGACTCTGTCGCGCCGGCAGGAAGAACTCCGCCGAGAACAGAAACGACGCCGCCGCAACCAGGTCGATGCCGTCCCAGTAAGTCGGTCGCACCGCGTAGCTCAGCTCCGCTTGCTTGCCTGTCAGCAGTGGCAGCACCGTGTCTTCTATCTCGACGTCGCTGTCGGGGAGTAAGCCGAACAACGTGGTCATGCTGCCCTGAGGATCGCAGTCGATCATCAGCACTTTGTGCCCGCGCAGGCTCAGGCCCTGGGCCAGCGTTAAGGCAGTGGTGGTCTTCGTGACACCGCCCTTGAAGTTGCCTATGGTGATCGTGATCGCCTCGGCGCGTTCTGGTCGAAGCTCCTCCCGACGGTGCTCGCGCACCCAATGCCGTACTTCGGCGAGCGAGAACTCGCGGCGCGAGCCGGTGCTGTTCAGGGTGCCGCCGGGAAGGTCGCCCTTGCGAAGTCGGTAGTCAACCTGACTTTTGTCCAAACCGGTCAGTACCATCAACTGCGCAGTGCTGAAGGTCGGCGGCTTCTTGCGCGCATTGGGCGCCAGCATGCGGCCGCGAACCTGGCTGACGACCGCCTTGGCGCGCTCTGCCTGCTCGGCGATGTCCTCAAGCGTGATGGCGGCCGCCGCATCAATCACTAGTGTGTCCACTGGATAATTCCTCCCCATGCGTCGGAGACTTTAAGCCAGCGCATTGTAGATGAGACGCGCTTTTAAGCGATAGGCGCGGAAGCTGCGTTTTGCCGAAGGAGAAACCAGGAGAGTCCGGACGGTATTCAGTCATTCTCAGTCAACCGTCGGCCTGATCTTCATAGATTTAAATCAGTTCATGATTTCGCTGACGGAAAACACGTTGTATATCAATGACTTAGCCTACTTTTCGTCCGGCCATCCCGGCGAAGTCGTCCAGCAAGTCTGGTGTTGCTGTCCGGACTTGTTGGCGAAAGTGTCGGCCACGGCTCCAACTGTCCCGCTTCTCCGGCCGCCGGCGCTGCACCGAGAGCCGAACCCCGTCGGTACGCACTCGGCGTAGCGTTGGATCAGTCGCCTGGCACCCAACGTCCGGGCTTTCTGGTGCATCGGCCCGCCGAAACGTCCGGGAATCCTGGCCGAGCCAGCTCGCATCATCGCTCCAACCGTCCAGGTTTTCCGGTGAGGCCCGAGTCGCCGTGCTGAGTTAACTGTCCGGCCTTCCTGGCTCTATCTGTCCAACCACGGTCGGACATATACTATTGGCCGCATGGACAGTTCGATTCTGCGGAAAACGCGCGATCTACCGTCGACGACGCTAAACAAGCCGGTCGCTGCGTTGGCTATTGTCCCGCTGAACAAGAGTCTGACGGTCACGGCACGCAAGGCCTACAACGTGATGCTCCACATCGCGCAGCGTGAGGGCGACACCGGCGACTCGGGCTTCAGCGCGCCGCTGAACGCGATTCTGCGGGGCTTCGGGGTGGGCAACAACATCTCGACCGACGCCAAGCGCTACATCGACCAGATGGCCTCGACCAAGATCGAGTGGCGCCCGTTAAGCCACGGCGAGCAGTGGCAGGTCAACAGGGCAGGGCAGGGGACTCAACAGGCCGTGCTGCCTGAGCTGGAACCGGAACTGCCCGAAGACGAGCTGCGGATCTTTCACATGCTGGCCGAGGTCCGGCTGTACAAGAAGGGTGGGGAGAACTGGGTGACCTGGTTCTACCCACCGACCATCAAGGAGCAGATCCTCGGTCCTCATCGCTGGGCTCGGCTGGAGCTCGAGGTCATCGCTCGGCTGTCGACCTACACGTCAGTGGCGTTGTATGAGATCTGTGCACGCTACCGCGACAACCCGGGCGGCGTGACGTCGCGCCATCCCTGGCAGTGGTGGATTCCGGTGCTCCGGGGTTCGGAGGGCAGCAAGCAGCGGGAGTGGCGCAAGTTCAAGAACGAATTCGTCAACCCCGCGATTCGCGAGATCAACGAAGTCAGCGACATCGAGATCGAACTGATCGAATTTAAGCAAGGCAGGGCGGTCTCGGATGTGCAATTCACCGTCCGCAAGAAACCCGCCAACGCACTGCTGAAGCGACCGGAGCCGCCCGACATCACCAACCTGCTGCACGCCGCTCGGCTCGGGATCCGGGACGCGGACGCTCAGGCGCTGATCGATCGCCATGGCGAGGCGGCGATGGCGGCAGGCCTGGCCGCGATGGAACGGTATCTGGGCGGCGCGACGGCCAAGCCGATCATGAACAAGGCCGCCTACCTGAAAACCATTCTGGCAGGCCAGCCCTTGACGCCGCTTGAACCGGCGCCGGCACAGGCTTCGACCCCGATGGCTAGCACGCCTCGATTGACCACCGACGATGACGAGCGGCAAGCCCGTGCGTTGGCGGCTGTGCGACCGGAATTCGAAGCGCTCGGTCCAGCGCAGCAAGCCGAGTGGGTCCAGCGCATGCGCGCCCACTTGGTTGGCCGGGGCGGCATCTCACCCGCGATCATTCGCCGGCTCGATGCCGGCCAGTGGCAGTCGCCACTTGTAGTCGCGATGATGATGCGCTTCTATGCCGAACAGACCTTCGGTCCGAACTGGGTGCAGCGCCAAGCTGTGTAGGCACACGCCCCACGCCGTTGCGTCAGGAATGGCGTCCCGACAGCTGATTTCATTGTGGCGGGCCAAGCAGGGCTGGGCGCCTTGATCACTCGGTCCCACCATTCAGCTGAGGACTCGCGCCAGACTGGGATGGCCGCACTTCTCAAGTCAGTGGGCCAGGCCGCCCCGGTTGGTCAGCCGTCCAGCATTCCCGCCTGCTCCATCAACTCGGCCAAGAAGGTGTCTTCGAGCGCATAGACGCCCCTCGCGGCATGCCACCGGATTTTGAGCCGCCACGGGTCGATCGGGAGCGACCGAAACACGGCCCTACCAGCACTCCGAGAATGAACTAACAGCCCGATGTTTTCTAGAGCTGGATTGCTGGTCGTTGTAGGGCCGTGCGTTGCGAGGGTGGCTGCGTTAGAATGAAACGCTTTGCCGTTAGTTCATTTTATAGATGACTCCTGACCTCTTTGCTGCCACTGATCAAGCCAGCCCGAGCGACTACCACGAAGCGCTGGCAGCCTGGCTTGCCGCAGCAGAGCAGGCCGGCACCCTGAAGCGCGATTCGTCCATTGAGGTCTACCAACACATGTGGTCGGCATTCACGGTGTGGGCTGTCGGCAATGGGTTGGCCATCGACACATTGCGCGCCGAGGACTTGGAGTCGTACCTCGAGTCGCGCGGCGGCGCGGATGAACTCAGTGCTCGCTACGCTTGGCGGTTCTTGCGGCTGGTTGGTCGTGTGCTCGGTCTTCGACGGCGAGCAGGGGCACCGGCCCGAGCAATCAACGATCCTGTCGAAATCCTGCTCGCCAGGCGGCCAGACATCCGTTTCGCGAATGCGGCAGCGGCCGATCCCTTGCCGGAGTTCCTGCCCGCTTCAGAAGCGAAGCTACTGGTGACCTACTTGTCGGCGGTGCGGCCAGGCCGGAGCGCGGCGGCTCAGCAGTGGTCGGAGGTGCGCAATCGCGCCTCGATCGGATTGATGTTGGGCGCCGGCGTGACGCCCGGGGAGATCCGGTCCCTCGAACTGGATGACGTTGTGGTCGATGGAGGGCACTCGAAGGGTGTTCCGTGGAAGCTACGCGTTGACGGCAATGGCAATGCGCCTGCACGCGAAACGCCCATCGCCCGCTGGGCTGGCCAGTTGTTGCAATACTGGCTCCAGGTGCGTAGTGAGCAGCGGGTACCGGGCCAGATGGTTTTTCCGTCGACGAAATCGACGGGCAAACCGTGGGGCAAGGTTGCGCAGTACAACGCGGCCTGCGAGGTGTTCCGTAGCGCAGGGATTGACGATGTTGCAGGCGGCAGCTTCCGCCTGCGACACACGTTCGCGTTGCGTCAGCTCAAACGGGGCAGGGCGCCAGAAGATGTCGCCCGTTGGCTTGGGGTCATCGACCCGGCTGTGATGGCGCGCTACCAGCGCGTGATCACAGCGCCGATCGATGTCGTTTGAGCTGTCCTAAGAAAGGTCGAGGGTTCTGTAGATCGGTAACCAGCCTTCCTTGGCCATCTGGGGTCGCCCCGCGGCGTGACGGTTCGAGTCGGTTCAGATTGCTCGGCGAGAAGGCCGGAGCACCAGTCGATGGTCAGCGCTTTCTTCGTCCCTCGCTGCGTGACTCAGCACCATGATAAGTATCCTTATCAAGTAGCCATAAAATGCATTGAATCTGGTAGCATTTTTCAATCGTGCAGCAAAACTCGTTTCCTATCAATCACTTAACGGCGATAGCCAGCCGACCTTGGGTCGAGATCGTCAGCCTTGGCGTCGCCACGAAAGCCGATGGGCGCCAGATCCAAACCCGGTTGCGCTCGTTGCGCGTCGCCGGTGGCCGCGATTTCCACCCGACTGGGAAATTTCCGGTTTCTCGGAAATTCGCGGAAGTCGCGCCCGTGGCGAACCACCGGGGTCTCCTCAAGCGCAGTGGCCGTGCTCGGCGGATTGCAGCCTGGCGGTCGCGGCGGCGCAGGGCAGGGTGGCCCCATCAGCCGCTTTGACATGAATTATTGGTGGCGCATAATTAATTCGTCCCGATAAAACACTTCAATCCATGAGCAAGCTCTTCAGTCGACGCGAGATGGCCGAGCAGATGGCCGGCCGGATCCTCTCGCCAGGGGTCTTGGACGAAGGCCTGCGCTCAGGCCTGTTCCTGTCCGGCATGCGCCGCATCGGCAAGACGACCTTCCTGCTCAACGACCTGATCCCGGAGCTCGAGCAACGCCGGGCCATCGTGATCTACGTGGACCTGTGGTCCGACCTGAGCGTCAGCCCGGCCGTGCTGGTCCACACCGCCGTCAAGAAGACCCTCACCGAGCTGTCGTCCCCCGCCTCGGGCCTGGTCAAGCGCCTGAAGAAGCTGCGCGCCGCCGAACTCGGCGTGCTCGGCTTCAAGTTCGGCTTCAAGCTCGAGACCGTCGGCGAGCAGGGCGGGCCCACCCTGGCCGAGGTGCTCACCGAAGTCGTGGACCAGGCCAAAACCGATCTGGTGCTGATCGTCGACGAAGTGCAGCAGGCCATGTCGAACGACGAAGGGCAGAACCTGCTTCTGGCGCTGAAGGCGGCGCGCGATGCCATCAACGCTCGCCCCGAGACGCCCGGCCACTTCATCTTCATCGGCACCGGCAGCCACCGTGCGATGGTCAACGAACTGACGACCCGGCGCAGCCAGGCGTTCGCTGGCGCCACCTCGGTCGCCTATCCCTTGCTCGGCGCGGACTACATTGCCCACTTGCTCCATCGCCTGTCGAGCGAAGGCGTCGAGCGGCTGCCCACGCCGGCCGTGGCCATGCAGGCCTTCACGACCCTGGGCCATCGGCCCGAAGAGATGCTCAAGGCCTTGCGACTGACGCACAGCCAAGTGCAGGCCCTGACCCAGGCAGGGCATGCCGAGGACGCGGACCCCGACAGGATCCTGCCCGTGGTGGCAGCCACGCTGCGCGCCACCGCGGCCGACCTGGAACTGTCCCGGCTCGAGGACATGGGGCCGCTGGCCAAAGCTGTGTTCGAGCGCATTGCCTCCGACGAAGGCTCGGGCCGTGGTGTCTTCTCCAACGAAGCGGCGCTGGACTACTCCAAGGCTGTGGGCCGCGATGTCAAGGTCGAAGAGATCCAGCCGGTCGTCAATGCGCTGCTGGCGGCCAACCTGGTGATCCGGCAGGCCCACGGCCAGTACGCTGTCGCCGACCCGCAGGTCCAACAGATGTGGCAGGAGAAGCGCGCGATGGCCAACAGCAGCGGGTTTGGCAGCGGGTTGCCGTCGCCATGAGCCCGCGATGCCCAGCGTCGAGCCTGGCCTGCGGAGGCGCCCTGTGAACACCCCGCCAGAGGAGCTGGGCTCCTGGCTGCAGGCCTGGCGCCAGTCCTGGCAACTGCTCGGCGTCGAAGCGTCCGTGCCCGAACTCACGGCCCTGCTCTCCTCCTGGAGCGAGCCCCATCGCCACTACCACGATCAGCAGCACCTGCGGGAATGCCTGGACCGCTGGGCGGCCTGGAGGCACCTGGCGGAACGGCCCGGCGAGGTGGCCCTGGCGCTGTGGTACCACGACGCGGTCTATGCGCCCAAGGACAGTGACAACGAGGTGCGCAGCGCGGTCTGGGCGGTTCGCGCCATGACGAAAGCTGGCCTGGATGCCGACATCAGCCAACGGGTGCACGACCTCATCATGGCCACCTGCCACGACGCAGCGGCACCGACGCGCGACGCCGAACTGGTGGTCGACATTGACCTGGCCACGCTGGGCGCCGACCCCGAGCGCTTCGGGGCCTACGACAGGGATGTGCGCAAGGAATACGCCTGGGTGCCGTTCTTCTTGTACAAACGCAAGCGCCGGGTCGTGCTTCAGGCCTTCCTCGATCGTCCGCGCATCTACGCGACCGACGTCGCTCATGCCGCTCTGGAAGCCAACGCCCGCCTCAACCTGTCCTCTGCGCTAGAACGGCTGGCGCAATGACCATGGCCGAGGTCCCGCTCACTCCGCGGTCCGGCGACCTGTTCGACGGCTCGGGACCGGCGCGCACCGCCTCGGCGTCGCTGGCCGCCACGACGCGCCGGCGCAAGTTGCATGTCGGGCATTTCGCGTTCATGCGGGCCGTCGTCCAGGGCGTCGATGTCAAAGACAGCTGGGACCGCTACCTGAGGATCGAGGGTGAGGCCACCGACGCGCGGGTGGTGCGCTCGACCATCGCCTGGATCCGAGACGAGTTCGCCGCCGCCGCCAAACGCGAGGCCCGTTTCGGCGTCGCCCGGCTGGTGCGCCTGGATGCCAGCCGCATCGGCGACGAGTCGCTCCAGCTGCCGACCTTGGAGGACTTTGCGCTCGACCGGGGCCTGGATGAGTTCAGCCAGGCCGAGCAGCTCGCCGCCTACGAGGCGGAATACGGCAACGCCAGCAAGCGCACCCGCCGGCGCGGTCGCCTGATCGAGCGCCAGCTCGAGGCCTTGCGCTGGCTCGAGAGCCAGGTCGTGCAGCCGCCGCGCCCCGGAGATGGTGTCGCCGCCTGGCTGAACCCGACCCTGGCCAGTCACCTGGAGCGCGCCGACATCTTCACGCTGGCTCAGCTGGCCGAGCGCATCAACGGCATCGGCTACCGCTGGTATGCCTCGATCAAGGCCCTCGGCGCGGCCAAGGCCGAGCGCATCGTCGATTGGTTGCGCGACCACGAGGCCACGACCAACCTGGTGCTGGGCTGCCATATTCGCGAACCCCGCTCCAAGCTGTTCAGCCACGAGCTGGCCCGCATCGTCGCCCCCGCCACCGACATCCGCCCCCTGGAAAAGTTCATCGTTCCGGCTGAACTCGACGGCAAGCGAGGGCAGTTCCGCCGCCCGGCCGAGCAGTGCCTGCTCAAGGCCGCCAAC
Source organism: Vitreoscilla sp. (assembly GCA_018780145.1). Classification (GTDB taxonomy): domain Bacteria; phylum Pseudomonadota; class Gammaproteobacteria; order Burkholderiales; family Burkholderiaceae_C; genus Ideonella. The sequence goes on from JADMKA010000089.1 coordinate 76,900, forward strand.
GACTACGAGGCCATCCTGGCCTGGCTCAAGAGCAAGCAGGGCCTAAGCCCCCAGAAGAAGGCCGAGCTCAAGGCCAGGCGCCGACATCGCGACACCGGCATCGAGCAGCCCATGGAATGGCTGCAGAGCCTGTCCCACACGCAACGCGCCTACCGCAAGGAAGCCGAACGCTTCCTGCTCTGGGCGGTGATGCACAAGCGCAAGCCCCTGTCCTCGATGACCAACGAGGACTGCGCCGAGTACCGCGAATTCCTGGCCGATCCCCAACCACGATCGACCTGGTGCGCCAGCCGGAGCCGGGAACGCTGGTCCCCACTCTGGAGGCCATTCGAGGGGCCGTTGAGCACCTCAGCGCAGGGCCATGCCATCACGATCCTCAAAAACCTCTACGGCTTTCTGGTCGACCAGAACTACCTGATGGGCAACCCCTGGGCCTCGGTGGCCGTGCCCCGCAGCGGCCAGCCGCGCATCGACACGGGCCGCAGCCTGACTCGGGAACAGTGGGGCTTCGTGCAGCAGCAGGTCCTTCAGCAGCCCAGAAGCTCGGCATCATTGCGCCTGGGGTTCGGCCTGACGCTGCTCTATGCGACCGGGCTGCGACTATCGGAGGTTGTCTCCTGCACGGTGGACGACCTGGCGCCAGTCCACTATCCCGGCGACAAGGACGACAAACAAGTCGTGGACGGCTGGATGCTCAAGGTGGTGGGCAAGGGCGACAAGCTGCGCGAAGTGCCCGTGCCGGACGAGGTGGTCGAGCAACTCAAGGCCTACCTCGAATCAAGAGGCTTGAGCCCGCGCATCGAGGACATGGGCAACCAGGGGGCCCACCTGCTGGGCAAAGCCGTCGACATCGCCGAGCGGGCACCGGGACTGGCAGGGCAGGGCGGTGTCGACCCCCGCGACGGCATCGCCGAGTCAACGTTCTACGACCAGCTCAAGCGCTTCTTCCTGGAATGTTCGGACGTCCTGAAGAGGCGAGGGGACTTGCGCGGCGCAGCACGGTTGGCCAACGCCAGCACCCATTGGCTGCGCCACACCCACCTCAGTCACGCGATCGCCGCCGGCATGCCCATCGAGATCGCACAGCAGAACGCTGGGCACGCGAGCCTGGCGACCACTACCGTCTATGTGACCACCGAACAGAAGAGAAGGATGAAGGCGGTGGCTGGGTTCTGGGCCAAGAGGTGACAAGACATCGAACGCGCCGGAGATTGGTGTGGGTGCACCAACCCCAAGACTGCGAGCAGCACGACCTGTTGAAACGGCCCATGATTTGCTAAGAAGTCTGAGCGGCGCCTCCCGTCGCTTGTGGCGTAAAGCATCGGTTCGACACCCCGGGCTTGTAATCGGCCGATGAGCCCTAAACTCTCCGAAATGTCGACGGCCACAGGGAGATCGCCATGTCAGACGGCACCAGCGAATACCGGGACGGCAAAAGCGGCGTGCGTCCGATCAACCCTTCGCCAGGCTACAACTCGTCGGAGCGCGAGCGCGGAGAGAAGGCGGCAGCGGCAGAGGCCGCTCAAAGCGCCAACCGGTCTCCGTTCGCCCATAACCCAAACGGCCCAGACGCAGAACCCTTGTTCGGGCATCACCAGCCGCAGTTCAACGGCGAGGCTGACGAGTTCTCCCGCTTGGTCTTCCTCGGCCTCCTATGGATTGGGGGATTCAGCCTTCTCATTTTGTTCTGGAAGGCGGTCCTGATTGCCCTGGCAGTGGCAGGCATCGTTTATGGCTGCCTCCATCGGCGATCTGTCGGGTGGACGCTGGAACGATTGTCGTTTGCCGTCCTGGTGCCCGTGAGCTACGCCTATCGATTGATCATAGGCATCAAGCGCAGACTGCTGGGATAGCAGAACGCGCCCTGTTGATGAACTCGGGCAGACAGCGGAGGCCTTGGGTATTAACGATGCTGGTGTCGGTTTCAGTTCATCGTGTCACTTTTGCCTTTTCCACAGAGGACCATTTCATCGTGTCGCCCCGCCCTCGGGGCCTCGGGCTCTACGCCGCCGCGTCATCAGCTTCTTCGTCGGCGGGAAGCCTGAAGATCCCGGCGGAGGCCGCTTGATCGAGCAGCGCCAAGCTGATGGATTCGGTCTTCTCGTGGATCGCCAGAGCCAGCCGCTTCCTGATCGGCTTCAACGCGGCGAGCTTCAGGATGCGCCAGATTCGAGGGCCTCTTCCAGCCTGCGCCGCCTGACCGGCGGCACGGATGGACGGCCCTGGACCTGCGCTGGCTCGCACTGAGCTACAGGGGCTGGAAGCCGACCTTGTGCTTCTTGAGTTGCTCAATGACCAGCGTTCGCCACGGGCCCTCGGGCGACCAAACCCTTGTCACGGATTCATAGGCCCGACTCGGCTCCTCCTTCAGGGTGAGGACCCGGTGCAAGAAGACCATGGTGGATGCGCGCAGGTTCACTTGGCAGTGGACAAGCACTCTCTTGTCGTTCAGGCGCTCAAGGGCTCGGGATACCGCGATGACGTGCGCCTCCGCAGGCGCGTCGAACGGGATCGGGATGTGGACGAACTCGATGCCTTGCCGCGCAAGCAGGTCGGGTTCGTTCTTGACTGCGTCGGGGACGGAACTGGGCGCCAGATAGACGACGGCTTGAACTCCCAGGGCGCCGAGGCCAGCGAGTGCTTTGGGAGTGGGTTGGCCCGAAGTGATCAGAGACGGGGATACCTCGACCGGGTTGGGCGCGTCCAACTCGAGGGCAAGCGCGCTCTCGTGGAGAAGCACAGACCCCAGCGCGAGCAACGTGAATACACGACGGCGAAACATCAGAGCCCCTTCATGAGATGCCCAGCGTTCGAGCTGCTTCGCCAACAACGACAGGACGCCAAGCCCGGGCTGGCGAGAACATACCGGGCTCCAGCCGCTGGGCCTGATGGCCTGCCGCTGGTTGGGATGGGCGGGGCCGTTGAGGCGGCGTGTGCAATGCTGGTCATGATCTTTTCTTTTGGGCGGCGTGGCGATTCGATGGGTGCACTGTCAGCGTTCAATCCTGCCTGCGATAGTCAGTTGCGATGAGGCGTCGACAGCGAGGTGCGAGCTGCGACTGAGGTCGATGAGCGCTCAGCGCCTAGACAGCACCGCGCTTTGCCTGGCCTGCGCCGGTCATGCCCATGGCGTCACATGCGGGCACCCTGTCGAGGGCCGGGTCGCTGGGGACGCGGTGCCGGACTTCAGCAAGCTCCCCGTCGCCACCGTCGGCTGATGGGCGGGAACGGGTTTTCCCTGAGGTCACCGCAAGCTGACTTCGCCGGGCCGGGCCATCGCACCGGAAGGCAGCTTCCTGGCTCGGCCGCGAATTCGCAGTGACGGCCATCAGCCGGCGTTCGACCTCGCCGACTGAGCGACAGGACTAGGGCCTGTTAACACTACCGCAAGCCATCTGCGATCAGGGCGAAGCAGATG
>JADMKA010000024.1 GCA_018780145.1 Vitreoscilla sp.
GACCGCTTCGTGCTGTCCAACGGCCACGGCTCGATGCTGCTGTACGCGCTGCTGAACCTCAGCGGCTACGCACTGCCGGTGAGCGAGCTGAAGGCCTTCCGCCAGCTGCACAGCCTGACCCCGGGCCACCCGGAGGTGGACGTGACCCCGGGCGTCGAGACCACCACCGGCCCGCTGGGCCAGGGCATCAGCAACGCGGTGGGCATGGCGCTGGCCGAGAAGCTGCTGGCCGCCGAGTTCAACCGCGAGGGCCACACCCTCGTCGACCACCACACCTACGTGTTCCTGGGCGATGGCTGCCTGATGGAGGGCATCAGCCACGAGGCCTGCGCTCTGGCCGGCGCCTGGAAGCTGAACAAGCTGATCGCGCTGTACGACGACAACGGCATCTCGATCGACGGCCAGGTCACGCCCTGGTTCATCGACGACAGCGCCGCACGTTTCAAGGCCTATGGCTGGAACGTGATCGGCCCGGTCGACGGGCATGACGTGGCGGCCGTCGACGCCGCCATCGCCCAGGCAAAGCTGAGCACCGACCAACCGAGCTTCATCGTCTGCAAGACGGCCATCGGCAAGGGCTCGCCCAACCGGGCCGGCACCGCCAAGGCCCACGGCGAACCGCTGGGCGGCGACGAGATCAAGCTGACGCGCGAAGCGCTGGGCTGGGTCCACGAGCCGTTCAGCATCCCCGACGACATCCGCGCCGCCTGGGACGCCACCGCCACCGGCGCCGCCGCCGAGGCCGCCTGGGACACACGCTTCGCCGCCTACGCGGCCGCCTTCCCCGAAGCCGCTGCCGAGTTCACCCGCCGCATGGCCGGCGAGCTGCCGAGGAACTTCGCCGAGATCGCGGTGGAGGCCGTGGGCAGCGCGCACGACAAGGCCGAGACCGTGGCCAGCCGCAAGGCCAGCCAGCTCACGCTGGAGACCTTCACCGCCGCCCTTCCCGAGCTGCTGGGCGGCTCGGCCGACCTGACCGGCTCCAACCTCACCAACACCAAGAGCACGCCCGCGCTGCGCTTCGACGCCAAGACCGGCGCCGTGCTGCGCAACGAGGCCGGCCAGATCGGCCGCCACATCAACTACGGCGTGCGCGAGTTCGCCATGGCGGCGGTGATGAACGGCATCGCGCTGCATGGCGGCTACATCCCCTACGGCGGCACCTTCCTGACCTTCAGCGACTACAGCCGCAACGCGATCCGCATGGCCGCGCTGATGAAGCGCCGCGTGATCCATGTCTTCACCCACGACTCCATCGGCCTGGGCGAAGACGGCCCGACGCACCAGAGCGTGGAGCACGCCGCCAGCCTGCGCCTGATCCCCGGCCTGGATGTCTGGCGCCCGGCCGACACCACCGAGACCGCCGTCGCCTGGACCATGGCGCTGGCCAACAAGCACCGCCCGAGCGCGCTGCTGCTGAGCCGCCAGAACCTGCCCTACGCCCCCAAGCAGGACGCGGATGTCATCACCCGCGGCGCCTACATCCTGGCCGAGCCCAGTGAGGTGGGCCTGAAGAAGGCCGCGCAGGCCGTCATCATCGCCACCGGCTCCGAGGTGCAGCTGGCCCTGCACGCGCAGGCCGAGCTGGCCAAGGCGAAGATCGCGGTGCGCGTGGTGTCGATGCCGTCGACCACCGTCTTCGACCGGCAGAACACCGAGTACAAGACCGAGGTGCTGCCGCCCAAGCTGCCGCGCATCGCCGTCGAGGCCGGCGTGACCGACTTCTGGTGGAAGTACGGCTGCGCCGCCGTGGTGGGCCTGGACCGCTTCGGCGAATCCGCCCCCGCCGGCGTGCTGTTCAAGACCTTCGGCTTCACCGCCGAAAACCTCGCCCTCACCGTTCGCAAAGTACTCGCCAAGTAACCCGTTGCGGGGCAGACTCACACGTTGGCCCCGCGCCATTTCCCGGCTTTTCATCCAGCAAGGTAGACCCTCATGACGATCAAGATCGGTATCAATGGTTTCGGCCGCATCGGCCGCATGGTGTTCCGCGCCGCGGTGCAGAACTTCGCCAACGACATCGAGGTCGTCGGCATCAACGACCTGCTGGAGCCGGACTACCTGGCCTACATGCTGAAGTACGACAGCGTGCACGGCCGCTTCAAAGGCGAGGTCTCGGTCGACGGCAACACGCTGGTCGTCAACGGCAAGCGCATCCGCCTGACCGCCGTGAAGGACCCGGCCGAGCTGAAGTGGGGCGAGATCGGCGCCGACATCGTCGTCGAGTCGACCGGCCTGTTCCTGACCAAGGAAACCGGCGAGAAGCACCTGGCCGCAGGCGCCAAGAAGGTGGTGATGTCGGCCCCCTCGAAGGACGACACCCCGATGTTCGTCTACGGCGTCAACGACAAGAGCTACGCCGGCCAGGCCATCATCTCCAACGCCTCGTGCACCACCAACTGCCTGGCCCCGGTGGCCAAGGTGCTGAACGACAGCTTCGGCATCAAGCGCGGCCTGATGACCACGGTGCACGCCACCACCGCCACGCAGAAGACAGTCGACGGCCCGAGCAACAAGGACTGGCGCGGCGGCCGCGGCATCCTGGAGAACATCATCCCGTCGAGCACCGGTGCCGCCAAGGCCGTGGGCGTGGTGATCCCCGAGCTGAACAAGAAGCTCACCGGCATGAGCTTCCGCGTGCCGACCTCCGACGTGTCGGTGATCGACCTGACAGTCGAGCTGGTCAAGGAAGCCAGCTACGAGGACATCTGCAACGCCATGAAGGCCGCCGCCGCCGGCCCGATGAAGGGCGTGCTGGGCTACACCGAGGACAAGGTCGTCTCGACCGATTTCCGCGGCGAGCCCATGACCTCGGTCTTCGACGCCGAAGCCGGCATCGCGCTGGACAAAACCTTCGTCAAGGTCGTGGCCTGGTACGACAACGAGTGGGGCTACTCGAACAAGGTACTCGAGATGGTCCGCGTGATCGCGAAGTAGTGCCCCCACGCCCCCTCCCGGGGGCTGCCCCCCGAGGGGGCTCGCGCAGCGGACCGGCAGAGCCGGATCCGCGCACGCCACTTGAGGGGAGCGGCGCTTCGCGCGCTCGGGCGGGTGGGGTGATCAGTCGAAGTGGCGTGCGAAGACGGGTTGAACCGCCGGGTGCGCCTCGACGCGCTTGAGCAGTTCCAGGAAAGCCGGCCGGTGGTTGGCCAGATGCGCCCGCGTGCCGGACCACCGGGACACCACGGCGGCCATCAGGTCGAGCGCGCCGGGTTCGGCGCCGCCGAGGAAGGGCCGGCCGGTGAAGGTGTCGGCGAAGATGTCCCAGTGCCGGTGCAGCACCCGCCGCGCACCGGCGCGCACCGCGGCATGTGCGGCCTCGGTGGTGTCTGTCGTGTAGCGCTCGGGGTAGTCGCTCTGGCTGATCGCGCTGTAGCAGTTGGCGGCGATGAAGACCAGGCCGCGCAGCGTTTGCGCACGCGCGCTCGCCTCCGCCGGCAGCAGGCCGCTGGCCGGGTGTTCCAGGCCCAGGTGGATCAGGATCGCGGCGCTCTCGGTCATCACGCTGCCATCGGGCAGCACCAGCGTCGGGATCTGGCCCAGCGGGTTGACGCGTTTCAACGCCTCGATCGCCGAATCCTCCTCCCAGGCCGACGCCCGCACCGTGCGAAAGGCGATGCCACAGCGCTCCAGCGCCGCCTCGGCGATGGCCGAGCCACTGCCGCGTGAACCGTAAAGGGTGTACATGGTCGCGACTCCTTTCAGGACAGGACCAGCGGCAGGCTGCGCAGGCGCTGGCCGGTGAGGGCAAACAAGGCATTGGCCAGGGCCGGCGCCACCGGCGGCAACGCGGGCTCGCCCATGCCGGTCGGTGGGTTCGTGCTGGCCACCAGATGGGTCTCGATGGTGGGCGATTCGCGCAAGGCCAGCAAGGGCGAATCCGGGAAGTTCTTTTGCTGCACCTCGCCGCCGACGATGTCGACACGGCCATGCAGCGCTGCGGTGAGGCCGAAGACCACGCTGCTTTCCACCTGCTGGGCCACGCCGTCGGGGTTGACCACGGTGCCGCAATCCACCGCGCAGACCACGCGGTGCACGCGCGGCTGCCGCCTGCCCCCCACCGTCTCGACCGAGACCTCCAGCACCTGGGCGACGATGCTGCCGAAGCTTTCGTGCAGCGCCACCCCCCGCGCCCGGCCGGCCGGCAGCGGGCTGCCCCAGCCAGCCTGGCTGGCGGCGAGCTGCAGCACCGCCGCATGGCGCGGCATGCCCGCCAGCAGAGCCAGGCGGAAGGCCACCGGGTCGGCCTTGGCGGCGTGCGCCATCTCGTCGATGAAGCCCTCGCTGAAGAAGGCGTTGTGCGAGTGGCCCACCGAGCGCCAGAAGCCGACCGGCACGCCGCTGCGGGTGGCCACGTGGGCCATTCGCTGGTTCGGGATGTCGTAGGCCAGGTCGAACAGGCCCTCGGCGGTGGTCTTGTCCGGGATGTCCACCGGGCCGGCCAGCGCCGGCAGCGTGCGCTCGATCCAGCGTGGCGTGATGGCGTCGCCGGCGCTGTGGATGGACAGGGCCACCGGCCGGCCCTGCGCATCCAGCCCGCCACGCAGCACCGCCACGCCGGCCGGGCGGTAGAAGTCGTGGCTGAAGTCCTCCTCGCGTGGCCAGACGAGTTGCACCGGCCGGCCGCCGGTTTCCTGCGCCACCCGCACCGCCTGGGCAATGAAGTCCACCTCCAGCCGGCGGCCGAAGCCGCCGCCCAGCAGGGTGACGTGCAGCCGCACCTGCTCGATGGGCACGCCGGCCACCCGGGCGATGACCTCGCGCGCCTGATCGGGCACCTGGGTCGGCGCCCAGACCTCGACCGTGCCGTCGGGGTGGAGGTGCGCGGTGGCGTTCATCGGCTCCATCGTGGCGTGCGCCAGGTACGGCGCGCGGTAGACGGCCTCCAGCCGGGTGCTGGCCGCCGACTGCGCAGCCGCCGCGTCGCCGCGCGTGTAGAAACCGAACCCATCGTCGTGCTCGGCGGCGGCCCGTACCTGCGCTTCGAGGCCGGCCAGGATCGCGTTCGAATCGAGCGCGCCGCCGGGCCGGCCGCGCCAATCGATCTCCAGCGCCTGGGGCCCCTGCCGGGCGTGCCAGGTGCTGCGCCCGACCACCGCCACCGCGTCGGTCGAGCCGGCCAGCGGGCCCAGGCGCACCACCCGCTCGACACCCGCCCGCTTCAGCGCGCCAGCGGGGTCGATGCGGCCGGGCGCCCCGCCCAGCGCGGGCGCGTGGCGCACCACCGCGTAGAGCATGCCGGGCAACCGGGTGTCCAGGCCATAGCGTGCGCTGCCGTTGCTCTTGGCCGCCGCGTCACGGCGCGGCTGGGGCCGGCCGACGAGGCGCCACTGGTCGCGCGGCTTGAAGCGCACGTCACCGGGCCGTGTGACGGCCGCCGCCGCGGCCAGCTCGCCGAAGTGCGCCTTCTCGCCGCCGGCCGCGTGGCTGACCACGCCATCGTCGATCTGGAACTCGGCCACCGGCAGCTTCCAGCGTAGCGAGGCCGCGCCGAGCAGTTGGGCACGCGCGGTGGCAGCGGCCAGGCGCAAGGGCACCCACGAGTCGGCGATGGTCGAGGACCCGCCGGTCACCGAGATGCCCAGCTCGCGCGCCAGCTTCCTGACCATCCACTGGCCCAGGCGCGCACCGGTGCTCTCGTGGCCGGGCTCGGTGCTCGTGGGGTGCAGCGGCAGGTTGCCGACGAGCGTCGCCACGTTGCCGTAGATGGCGTCGCGCGGCGGGGCGATCAGGTGCACCCGCCCGGGAGCGATGTCCAGCTCCTCGGCGGCCAGCAGCGCCAGCGCGGTGTGCACGCCCTGGCCCATCTCGGAGAACGGCATGGCCAGTTGCACCTGGCCATCGGCGGTGATCTTGATCCAGCCGTTCAGGCCGACCTCGCCGGCCCCGGCCGGCAGCAGATCGGCCCGGCCCAGGCGGCTGCGCGGCGGCAGCCCGCTCCAGCCGACCACCAGCGCGCCGCTGGCGGCCAGGCCCGAGAGCACCACGAACCGGCGCGTGAGCCTCATGCCGCGCCCGCGCGCAAGGTGGCGGCGGCGGTGTGGATGGCCGCACGCACACGCGGGTAGGTGCCGCAGCGGCACAGGTTGGTCATCGCCGCGTCGATGTCGGCGTCACTCGGGCGGGGGGTCTTCTTCAGCAGCGCGGCCGCGGCCATCAACATGCCGCTCTGGCAGTAGCCGCACTGCGGCACCTGGTGCTGCACCCAGGCCTGTTGCAAGGCATGCGGGGCCTCCGCCGTGCCCAGGCCCTCGATGGTCTGGATGGCCTTGCCCGCCACCGCCGACACCGGCGTGACGCAGGATCGCACCGCCACCCCGTCGACCTGCACGGTGCAGGCACCACAGGCCGCCACGCCGCAGCCGAACTTGGTGCCCGTCAGCTCCAGCACATCGCGCAGCACCCACAGCAATGGCATCTCGGGGGCGATGGCGGCATCGTCCACCGGCGTCTTGCGGCCATTGATCGTCAACTCCATGAACCTGTCGCTCCTAGGCCAGCACATTGACGGTGGCGCGGCCGGAGTTTGGCAGAACCGGCCAAGCCGCGCAGCGTGCGGCCGCGTTCCCGACCATCTGCCCGGGCAGATCCCCGATGGGCTGCCCCCGTGGTTGCAACGCAAGCCCAAGCGATAGCCCTTCTGGAAGTGGCAGTCGCCTTGGCCCGTGTACTCCTCGACCTTGGCCAGCGCGGTGCCGTGCCAAAGAACGGGTGGCCCGCAGTGGCGGCAGTGACGGCAGTGACGGCAGTGACGGCAGCCTGGTTGAAGCAGCAGCCGGAGAAAGCAGGGTTCACCGAGGTAGCAACGCCAGTGCATCGGCTGGCATCATGGCCTCCCTACGGCACCGCCCAAGCCCATCGAGAACATGCAAGAACGCGCTGCTTTGTGCGGAAGATTCAATGCTGTATACACATACAGCACTGCGGCTGAAACTTTAGATGAATCAAATACTTGCCAGCCATCGCACCATCCGATCTAGGGAGCGACATGCCGACCTAGGTGGCGTGTTGTTGCGCCCGAGAACACGTTAGGGCGCAGGATCCGCCCCCGGCATAACTCCACCACGTAAAGACATGCGCACACTCGCCTTGCTTCTTGCTCTCTTGGTTGGCTCAGCATCTGCCCAGAGCCCGCTCTTGGTTCGAGTGGAAGTCGTTTGTCCAGACTCAAATCTCCAGTATCAGATACAGGTCAAGGCGAAGTCCGAAGTGGGCCAGTTGAAGGATGCAAAACTGGTAGACGATTCGAGCGCACATGTGGTCGTCCGGCTGATCGCCGCCCCGATTGCAGTGGGCAAGGACTCGGACACGCCAAATGGAGTAGCGCTCGCAGCTTTGATCACACGCCCTCACACAGCTGGCGGTAGTGAGATTAGACATTATTCGAATCGAGCGGTTCCTCTAGCCAAGTACGGTGATCTTGTAAAGCAGATCGTTCAGTTGGCGCCTAACTAGAAGCGGGAGAGCTGTCTTGAATTTCAAAGAGGTAGAAGAGTTTGCTCGCGCGCACTGGCCCGCCGCCTTCATCGCCGCAATCATTGTCGCCCCCAGTATCTGGACTGCGGCCCATCTTCACTTCAGTGAACGAATCGCGGCCATGGAACAGCAGATTCGCATCCTGACGGACCGATCAGCTCAACTAGAAAAGAAGGCCTCGGATTTCGAGAAAAAGACCGTTGGCCTTGAAGCAACTCTTGGTACGCTTACTGCCCGTAGGGCCGAGGAAGTACGTGAGGCGGGCGGATCCTTTGACAATCTATTCACGCCGTCATCAACAGTAAAGCGAGTCAAGTAATGATCAAGCTGCTGATCGTGTTCGTTTTTGTTCTTACGTCCGTCGCTGCATTCGGTCAGTCTAACGTTCCCAACTATCCTCGACGCACCGCTGTACAGATTAGCGAACTGCACGATCAAAAGACGCACTTGAATGTGTTTGTCACGGTTGAAGCTGCACACCGTGACTCACAAGTACTGCTCTTCCTACGATACGAGGATCGCTCGGGTTTCCATCTAGCCCCAAGCAGGCCCGATGAACCCCCGCTTCCGCGTACCCGCGACACACTACCTGACAGAGACAGTTCGTCTCGCAGTCTTTACAAGAGCACCTGGTTTATGAATGTCGCCACTCCTATACGAGAGTTGCGTCCAAGGGAAATCTACGCTGTAGTTGCCGAGCTGCGCCCGAAGTACAGCTCCGAGCGAGCCCGGGACGTCGATGGCCTTGAGCGTCTGCCCTTCGCCCGTGCTCAGGACATATCAGAGGTCATGCTTTTGCTTCAAGACTTCGGTTGGACGCCCACTGGCTTCACGCGTGCTGCGCCCTAACCCCCTCATTCGAGGCGACCTCCAACAGCGGACCGCCCCACGCGGGCAAGTCTGGCTTCGCTCATGTCACCGACCGGCATATTGGAGCCACTCCGTGATCGGCATATAGGCGCCACC